>CAVJGY010000070.1:4636-6516 GCA_963648915.1 Acutalibacteraceae bacterium
CCTTTTAATAACCTCTCAGTCGCTTCGCGACAGCTCTCCTAACAGGAGAGCCGATCAGAGGATGATCTTTTTCAACTCTTCCGGCTCTAACAGTTTAAAACTGTTCCGGTAGATGTCCAGCAGACGCTCCTTCTGCATCAGGCTCAGCTCCCGGCTGAGGGCACTGCGGTCGCAGTTGAGGTAATCCGCCAGCTGGATACGGGAGAAGGGGATGGTGAAGGTCAGGCTGGAATGCTGCTCGGCCTCGCTGAGCAGATAGGCGCAGATCTTTGCCCGCAGGCTTTTCAGGACCAGCAGGTCGATGCGGCGGGACAGCAGAAAATATTTGTCGCTGATGGTCCGCACCAGATTTTGCAGCACCCGCTGACGTGCCGGGCTTCCGTCCGACAGCAGAAGCCGCTCATACGGGATGAGCAGGACCTCACAGCTGACGGCCGCGATGACGCTGACCGGGCTGGAAAGGCTCGACCCGCCCAGTACATCGCCGAACACGCCGCCCGGCCCCATATGGGTGATGGGCACGCGTGCTCCACCCGGTGCGGGACGATAGGCCTCGATCTTGCCGGACAGGACGATGCCCACCCGATGGGTGGCCTCGCCCGCCTGCATCAGGGTCTCGCCCTTGCCGTAGGTGCGGACGAACGCGCCTAAGTCGCTGAGCAAGGGGCTCAGCGCGTCGGCACGGATGCCCGCAAAAAGCGATGTTGTTTGTAACAGCGGAAGATAGTTTTCCATAGCTACTCCATGAGGTTTTCCCCGGGCCCTCACCGCCCACTGCAATTTCGTTGCGTGCGCAACGGCATTTTTTCTCTCATTATAGTAAACTTGAGCGCGTAAAGCAAATGATTTTGCAAATTTTGTTCCAGTTTGGAGCAAAAAACAGGAAAGGACGAGTTCAATGAAGAAAAAACTGTTGTCTCTGCTGCTGTCGGTGGCAATGATGATGAGTGTTCTGGTCTGCTTTGCATCGGCCAAGACGCCCTCCACCACCGTCCGCATCGCAGGTCTGAAAGGCCCCACCACGATGGGCCTCGTCAATCTGCTGAGCATGGAGGAGAAGGGCACCGCCTCTCTGGATTATGACCTCCAGCTCTACGGCGCAGCCGATGAAATTGTTCCCAAGCTCATCAAGGGCGAGCTGGACATGGCGGCCATCCCCGCAAATCTGGCCGCGACCCTCTACCAGAAGACCAACGGCGGCATTCAGGTCATGGCCGTCAACACGCTGGGCGTTCTGTATGTCGTCGAGAAGGGTGACACCGTTCACAGCTTCGCCGACCTGAAGGGCCGCACCATCCTGTCCACCGGCAAGGGCACGACCCCTGAGTACGTTCTGCGCTACCTGCTCAAGAAGAATGGCCTCGACCCCGACAAGGACGTGAAGATCGAGTATTACAGCGAGGCCTCTGAGGTCACCGCACAGATGGCCGCGACCAAGAAGGACGCCATCGCCGTTCTGCCTCAGCCCTATGTCACCGCCGCTCAGATCCAGGACAGCTCCCTGCGCGTCGTCCTTGACCTGACGAAGGAGTGGAACAAGGTCTGCGACACCCAGCTCATTACGGGCGTAACTGTCGTCCGCACCGCTTACGCGGAGGAGCACCCCGAGGTCATCACCGCCTTCCTGAACGACTACAAGAAGAGCGTGGAAGCCGCCAACAACGACATCGACGGTACGGCCGCTCTCTGTGAGAAGGTCGGCGTCGTCGCCAAGGCTGCCATCGCAAAGAAGGCTCTGCCCAAGTGCAACATCGTCTGCCGCACCGGTGACGAGATGCAGAAGGACATCGCCGCTTATCTGCAGGTGCTCTACGATGCTTCCCCGGCGGCTGTCGGCGGCAAGCTGCCGGACAGCAACTTCTACTGGACCAAGCCGACCA
>CAVJGY010000071.1:0-6398 GCA_963648915.1 Acutalibacteraceae bacterium
AGCTTTTGTGCCTCCTCGATGGTCTTGCAGTCCACCCAAGGGTTGGGGATCTGGACGCTTTCGCTGGAGGAAGAAACTTCGGCGGTCTTGGAGGTCGAAGTGGTCGTGCAGGCGGTGGCGGAAAATGCCAGAGCAGCACAAAGAATGGCGGCGGTCATGTGAGTCAGCAGTTTCATAAAAATATCTTCCTTTCGGTTTGTTGTCTGATTGGTGTGGGCTGTTTTTCGCCCATCTGCCCTAGATACGGCTGGGCAGAGCAAAAGGTTGCAGAAAATATTTGCAAAGAAACGATTGGCACGATTTTAATAGTGATTGGCGCGAATTGCAGACAGGATGGCGCACTGTGCTCTTCCGGTTCTGCGCGGATTTTTGTAAGATAGACCCACAAAATGAATTTGGAGGGGTTCTCTTATGGAAAAGGTCGCGCTTGTTACAGGTGCATCCAGCGGCATCGGAAGGATGGTCGCTCGGGAATTGAAGGATGCCGGGTTTCAGGTCTACGCCGCTGCCCGGCGGGTCGACAAAATGGAAGATTTGAAGGGCGAGGGCATCGTTCCGGTATCGCTGGATCTGACACAGGACGATTCGATTTGTGCCTGCGTAAAGCAGGTGATTACCGCCGCCGAACGAATCGACGTTCTGGTGAACAACGCCGGGTACGGTTCGTATGGTGCAATCGAGGACGTTCCGTTGGAAGAAGGGCGGCGGCAGTTCGAGGTGAACCTGTTCGGCATGGCGCGGCTCATCCAGCTTGTGACGCCCGTCATGCGGGAGCAGCACAGCGGAAAAATCGTCAATGTTTCCTCGATGGGTGGTAAGATCTGGACAAAGTTCGGCGGCTGGTATCATGCCACGAAATATGCCGTCGAGGGCTTGTCCGACTGTCTGCGGATGGAGCTGAAACCGTTCGGGATCGACGTCATCGTAGTCGAGCCGGGCGGCATCAAGACCGACTGGGGCATCATCGCCGCCAACAACCTCAAAAAGACCTCGGCCAACGGTGCATATGCAGAGATGGCAAACAAAGCGGCCGATGGAATGATAAAAAATTACAGCGGCAAGATGCTCTCGAAACCGGAATTGATCGCCAAGACCGTTCGCAAGGCAGTAACGAAACGCCGCCCGCGCACCCGCTATCTGGTCGGCTTTGGCGCGAAGCCGATGGTCTGGACGCACAAAATTTTCGGCGACCGGGTATTCGATTGGGTCATCCGAAATTTCAGCTGAACTCTTGCGAAAAAGCTATTTGTCGGGTATGCTTTGAACAGAGAACGCAGACGGGGGTGATTGGGTGAAGCACTTTTTGATAGACAAAAATTATGGTGCGTATCTTGCCGCAATGGGCTTTTCGGTGGAGGAAGTCTTGAAGAAAGCAATCCTGCCAGAAGATTTATTCGCGCGGCAAACTCCCAGCCTGACCGCTTCGGAATACTACCGCTTTATGGAGGCTGTAGACGCGCTCTCTCCCGACCCGGAAACGCCCATCCGACTGGCTGCGTCTGAAAACATTCAGGCCTTCTCGCCGCCCATTTTTGCGGCCTATTGCAGCCGAAACGCACTCACCTGCCTGAAACGGCTGGAACAGTACAAGCCGCTGATCGGTGCACTGCTTTACCGAGTGGAGGAAAGCGGAGATGAGGTGCGGGTGGAGGTTTTGCCCGAGGAGGAAGAACAGGAGCTTCCGGAAATTCTGGTCGGTATCGAGTTCGTGTTCATCGTGGGGCTGATTCGGAAGGCGGCGAAAACGGATCTGCGGCCATTGCGTGCGACAGCAAAGCGTTCCATGAAAAATGCCGCGTATGCGCGGTTTCTTGGAACAACGATTGTAGTGGGCGAGAAGAACCAGCTTGTCTTATCAAGGGCGGATGCAGAGCGTCCGTTCATTAGCTGCAACGAGTCGATGTGGGAATTTTTCGAGCCGGAGTTGAATCGGCGGCTGTCGATGCTGGAAACAGACGATTCCTACGCTGCCCGTGTCCGGAGCGCGTTGATGGAGCTGCTGCCCAGCGGAGCGTGTACCATCGAGGATGTGGCGGGAAAGCTGGGATACAGCAAGCGTTCCTTGCAGCGAAAATTGCAGGAGGAAAACACGAACTTTCAGAAGCAGCTCAACCACACGCGGGAGCTTCTGGCGCGGCATTATGTGGGAAATACCGACATGCGGGCGGAGGATATCGCCTATCTGCTGGGCTATCAGGACACCAGCTCGTTTCTGCGGGCGTTTTCGGTCTGGACGGGCGGTACGGTGAGCGGCTATCGGCAGAAGAACAACGCATAAACCAAAAACAGGATGTGCCATCAAAGATGACACATCCTGTTTTGCGATTTGTAATTTAGGCTTTCTCGAATTCTGCTGCGACGTCCTGCAGGAGCTTGCGGATGGGAAGGTGCTGGGGGCAGACCTTCTCGCACTTGCCGCATTTCAGGCAGTCGGAAGCCTTGCGGCCGGGCGCGGTATGGACGACATTATAATAATAGTCCGCGTTCCAGTCGTGATAGAGCTGCTTGGTGTTCATGACCGCGAACAGGTCGGGGATGGAGATGTGCTTGGGGCATCCATCGATGCAGTAGCGGCAGGCGGTGCAGGGGATGAGGTTCTTGCTGCGGAAAATTTCCTGAACCCGCTTGACGGCGGCCAGCTCGGTCTCGTTGAGGGGCTGGAAGTCCTTCATGAAGGCGATGTTGTCCTGCATCTGCTCGAGGTTGCTCATGCCGGAAAGCACCATCATCATACCGGGGAAGCCAGCGGCGAACCGGATGGCATAGCTTGCCGGACTGCCGCCGTGCAGCTCGTCCAGAACGGCCTTGGCATCCTCAGGCAGGTTGACAAGGTTGCCGCCCTTGACCGGTTCCATGACGATGACGGGCTTGTTGAACTTCCGGCAGACCTCGTAGCACTTGCGGCTCTGAACGGCGGGGTCGTCGTAGTCGACATAGTTGAACTGGATCTGTACGACCTCGACCTCCGGATAGTCGGTAAGAATTTGTTCGAGAACCTCGGCGCGGTCGTGGAAGGAGATGCCCACATGCCGGATCTTGCCCTCGGCTTTCAGGGCGAAGGCTGTCTCATAGGCATGACACTCCTTGTAATGGCCGTAGTTGCCCGCACCCTGTGCGTGCATCAGGTAGAAGTCGAAGTAATCGACGCCGCAGGCTTCCAGCTGGCTCTCAAAGAAGGGGCGGATGTCGGCCTCCGTCTTGAAGAAGTTTCCGGTCAGTTTGTCGGTCAGAATGTAGCGGTCGCGCGGATAGCGGCTGGTGAGGCACTCTTTCAGAGCGGTCTCACTCTTGCCCTGAATGTAGCCGTGGGCGGTGTCGAAGTAGTTGAAGCCGGCATCCAGAAACGCGTCGACCATCCGCTTGGTTTCCGGGATATCGACTTCGCTGCCGTTCATCGGCAGACGCATACAGCCGAAGCCGAAGTTCTTTTTTACCTGTTCCATTCAAAATCCTCCCGTTCGTGAAATTCTCTCCGGCGGATGTTGGTACGCACCCGCATTCCAGACTCTTTATAAGGAATAGTATAACACTTGGAGTGGACTCCAGGTCAAGAGGGAAAATGGGATTGGCAAGGCTCAATAGAAATATTTATCGTCGGACTCATCGTCGTTTTTGTCCTTTTCGGGCAGGATGTCACCGAGGGAATAGTGGTTGTGTCCCTCCTGAACGCTCTTGACGCTGGCCTCATAGCAGGCCTCCAGAATGTCCAAGTTGGGCTGAGGAGCGTTCGGGTCGGTCAGCAGGTTTGCGTTCCGGGCGTCGATGTAGTTGTCGATGATCTGCCGACAGATGCGCTTCCGGTCACGAAGCGGCGTTTGCAGGTTGGCGAGACGCTGTTGGAGCATCCCGTAGTAATTGCTGCCGTGGTCGCCGAAGAGCAGATAATATTTCTGGTCGATCTCGGCGGGCGAGGCCTGCTCCGCATAGTAGGTGACCAACGCGATCCGTTTGCGGTCGGTGCTGAACTGCGTGATGTCCTCCATTCCGCGTGAGAACAGCTCCGGATGCCGTATCCACTTGGAATATGGTTCGACGGACAGCTTCAATACCTCGAAGATCTCCAGAAAATCCTCCATCGAGATCCTCATTTCGCCCTTCTCCCATTTTTGCAGGGTGCGCCGGTCGCGCTTGAGACGTTCGGCAAGTTCCCGCTGTGAGACGCCGACCGATTCTCGTGCAAAAATAATGGCCTCCGAAATTCGTTTTCGATAGTTGGACATAATTCATCTCCCCAAAACAATACAGATACAAAATCAGCCGCCAAAATCCGGAAATCTGGCGGCGCATTTTGCGCCGCCAGAGAATAAGAAATCGGCGGCACAAAATGCACCGCCGATCGGTTCGCTAGGAACATCAGGCTGCGGCTTGGTTATGATAAAAAATGAACTTTATACCCATAGAATACTAATGAGAAGGCTGTCTGTCAATGGGGATTTCCGGCTTGAAACACATTATTTTGTGCCGAAAAGTGCTGTACCTCACGAAACGGAAAGAAAAGGAGCGATTTTTGACGAACAGTGTTTATTTTTGCGGATATGCAGGAAAAGCTTTTAAATATAAAGCTCCTGCTCCCGCTTGCTCTCCTCGGGGGAAAGCCCCGGCCGGGCGGCATGTCCTGCCATAGCACGCCACTGTGCGGGGGAGTGCCCGGTCTCTTTTTTGAACACCCGGCAGAGATAGTTCGCGCCCGAAAAGCCGCACAGACTGGCAATGACGTCCAGCGTGTATTCCCGGTGGAGAAGCAGGCGCATCGCCGCCTCGATGCGAACGGTCGTGAGGTAGCGTCCCGGCGGGACACCGACCGCCGCCGTAAAGGTGCGGACGAGATGGCTTTTGGAGACGCCGAGCCGCTCGCTCAGTTCCTCGACCCCATAAAGCCCGGCATAGTTCTCCCGAATATCCGCGATGGCCTCGGCGACCAGCGGAGGGAGTGCGGGCGCGGCACTGTCTGCCCCCGAAAGTTCACAGAGCAGGGCGAAGGACAGCTGGCTTCGCGCCCGGCTGCGGCTGTCGGAACCGCTTTCTGCGGCCAATTGTCCCATCAGCTCCGCTGCGGCCGGGCAGGTCTCACCACGCGCCAGAAAGGGCAGCTCGGTCAGACCGGAGAGGA
Organism: Acutalibacteraceae bacterium; assembly: GCA_963648915.1. Classification (GTDB taxonomy): domain Bacteria; phylum Bacillota; class Clostridia; order Oscillospirales; family Ruminococcaceae; genus Faecalibacterium. Next base: position 5,111 of record CAVJGY010000071.1, read on the forward strand.
ATTGTTCGGCAGCCTGTCCGGTCAACTGGACGCAGAGCAGGTGGCAGTCTCCCTCGGGGACGAAGGAAAGGGGAGAGCGGCTGAGCACGAGATGCCCGGCCGGAACGCTCTGGGGCGGAAGGATGAGTGCGCTGCCCGCCGGAGATGGGCCGGAAACGGGCAGGCTTGCCGTGCATTTTCCGCTGGAAACAAGGCAGACCCACAGCCCCTCTCCGCTCAGGGTGAGAGACTGCTGAAGCTGGATATCCCGCACCGAAGCGAGCGCAGAGGTGGCCGTCCAATCAAAAATCAATATCTGACACCTCAAATCAATAAAATGCTATTTTATATCACAAAATAATCTGTTATTATAATAGCAACGAAATCACCCATCGTCAAGATGTGGGAATACACCATAAAAATTGTATGGAGGCAAATGACTTATGGCTTCGATTAGCTGCCAGCACATCTACAAGATCTATCCGGGCGCAACTGCTCCCTCTGTCACCGACTTCAATCTGGAGATCCAGGATAAGGAATTCATTATCTTCGTTGGCCCGTCTGGTTGTGGTAAGTCCACCACCCTGCGTATGATCGCTGGTCTGGAGGAAATCTCCAAGGGCGAGATGTACATCGGCGGCCGTCTGATCAACGACGTTCCCCCGAAGGATCGTGATATCGCCATGGTCTTCCAGAGCTACGCTTTGTACCCCCACATGACCGTTTACAAGAACATCGCATTCGGTCTGGAGCTGCGCAAGACCCCGAAGGACGAGATCGACCGCCGCGTTCACGAGGCTGCTAAGATCCTGGAGATCGAGCACCTGCTCGACCGTAAGCCGAAGGCTCTGTCCGGTGGTCAGCGTCAGCGTGTTGCTCTGGGCCGTGCAATGGTTCGTAACCCGGCAGTCTTCCTGCTGGACGAGCCTCTGTCCAATCTGGACGCTAAGCTGCGTACCTCCATGCGTACTGAGATCATCAAGCTGCACAAGAAGCTGGCTACCACCTTCATCTACGTTACCCACGACCAGACCGAGGCTATGACCATGGGCGATCGTATCGTCGTTATGAAGGACGGCATCATCCAGCAGGTCGATACCCCGCAGAACCTCTATGATATGCCCTGCAACATGTTCGTCGCAGGCTTCATCGGCAGCCCCCAGATGAACTTCCTGGACGGCACTGTCGTCAAGAAGGGTGACTTGTACGGCATCGATTTGGGCGGCGACGTCATTCCTCTGCCCAAGGAGAAGACCGCAGACGGCAAGCTGGACGCTTACGTCGGCAAGAAGGTCAAGATGGGCATCCG
>CAVJGY010000072.1:0-6383 GCA_963648915.1 Acutalibacteraceae bacterium
GCAGGCCGAACAGCCGGACGGCCAGACGAAGCCAAAACCCAAGCAGAAAATGAGCTTGTACGGGGCACTTCTGCTGACCGTCAACAGCGGCGAAGCGGATGCTTTTACCGAGAAAATCAAGGAATTCTATGCCCGTCTGACCGAACTGCGGCGGATGGCGCGGAGCGTGCCGACCGAACAGCTTCTTGAGGAAATCTTCGCCTCGACCGGATATCTGGCCGCACTGGGCGTCATGGAAAACGGCACACGCCGCCGGGAGGATGCCCGACGGTTCGCGGCCTTCTGCGCCAGTGCCGGAAGCGGCGGAATCTCGGCCTTGGTGCGCGCCATTGATGCGGCGGCACTGGCCGGAACGACCGGACAGGACACCACGCCCGGCGGTGCGCGTCCGGGCTGTGTCAGCGTTATGACCATCCACCGCTCGAAGGGCTTGCAGTTCCCGGTGGTGTTCGTGGCTGACACTGCCCGGCGGTTCAACGCGATGGACACCCGTCAGCCTGTCCTGCTCCACCGGAACTATGGCGCAGGTCTGCGGCTTCGTCCGGAGGCGGGCGAGGGCGCGTACAAGACGGCGGCATATACGGCCCTATCCAATGTCCACGCGCAGGAGATGCGGAGTGAACAGATGCGCCTGCTCTATGTCGCCCTGACCCGTGCGCAGGATAAGCTGATTTTGACAGTTCCGCTCGGCATCACAAAGACGACCAATCCCTTCGCCCGTGCCGCGGCATTTCTGGCGGCGGGTGCAGGGGAGACGCTGAACCAGCAGGCCAACAGCTTCGCCGACTGGCTGAGGACGGCGTTGCTCGTCCACCCGGACGGAAAGCTTCTCCGGCGGCTGGCCGAAAATCTCGAGCTGCCCTTTGTGGACAGCAAGAGCGTGATGGAAATCACCCTGCCGGACGAAACCATTGATACGGACGGAGAAGCGGTGGAGCAGGCAGAGCTTCTGCCGGAAGAAGCCGCCGCCGACCCGGAGCTGGTGGAACGCCTGCGGGAGAATTTCCGTTGGCAGTACCCGGCGGCAGGGCTGGCGGATGTTCCGGCCAAGGTCAGCGTGACGAGCATCGTGCACAAGTCGGAGCAGACCACGCTGGAACGCCCGGCCTTCCTCTCGAAGGACGGCCTGACCGCCGCCGAGATGGGAACGGCACTGCACGCATTCCTCGAACATGCCGACTTCCCGGCACTGGAAACGGCAAGGCAGGGCGGAGAGGATGCCCTCTGTGCGGCGATCCTGGCGGAGCGTCAGCGTCAGCTGGATGCACAGCTGACCCCGCCCGAAATTGCCGAGAAGCTGGACATCGGAAAGATCCGGCTCTTTGTCGAGAGCGAGGCCTTTGCCCGCATTTGCCGCGCCGAACAGGTCTTGCGGGAACTGGATTTCATCACAGCACTCCCGGCGGCGTCGGTGCTGGCGGCACAAGGACAAAACCCCGCCGCGATGGAAAAGGACGACGTGGTGGACGCCGCACAAGTGCTGGTGCAGGGCATCGCAGACCTTGTGCTGGTCTACCCCGACCATCTGGAACTGCTGGACTACAAGACCGACCGCCACAAGACCGAGCAGGACTTCATCGACGCCTACCGCGCCCAGCTGAATCTCTATGCCCTCGCCATCGATAAACGCTTTGCGCCCAAGAGGATAACCTATAAGGGCATCTACTCGTTCTCGCTGAACAAGTTGATAGAGGCATAAAATATTTTCAAATCGCATAAAAAGTGCTTGACAGGCATTGACGGATGTGGTAAACTGTTCCGGTAAAGAAAGCAGCTACGGCCTGTGCCGCGCTCGCCTTGAGAGGGTCAGAATCCTCCGGGCTATACTCAGAACGCCTTTGCTTCTTTGAGCAAGGTGCGGAAATGTGTGAATTTTGCGCGGCTGTCCTGAAAATGGGCGGCCGCGTTTTCTATGCCAAAATAGCAACACTATGGATTATTGTTTGGAGGTGCATTCATTATCGCTACCGCTGGAAAGTCGAAGGAACTGGAGATCAACGGTCAGATCCGTGATCGTGAGGTTCGCCTGATCGGAGCAGACGGCGAGCAGATGGGCGTGGTCAGCATTCAGGCGGCCATGCGTGCTGCTGAGGAGGCCGGACTCGATCTGGTCAAGATCGCACCGCAGGCTGTACCGCCTGTATGCAAGGTGCTGAACTACAACAAGTACCGTTTCGAGCAGCAGAAGAAGGCAAAGGAAGCCAAGAAGAACCAGAAGGTGGTCGAAGTCAAGGAGACCCGCCTCTCGCTCAACATTGACACCAATGACTTCAACACCAAAGTGAACCAGACCGCCAAGTTCCTGGCCGCTGGACACAAGGTCAAAGCTTCGATCCGTTTCCGTGGCCGCGAAATGGCGCACAGTGCTCTGGGTGCTGACGTGCTGAAACGCTTTGCCGAGGCTCTGCCGCAGGCAACGATGGACAAAGCACCGGTGCTCGAGGGCCGCACGATGTCCATTCTGCTGATCCCGAAACCCAATAAGGACTAATTTTAGGAGGAAACTCAAATGGCTAAGATGAAATTGAAGACGCATTCCGGCGCAAAGAAACGCTTTAAGCTGACCAAGAACGGCAAGATCAAGCGCGGCCACGCATTCCGCAGCCACATCCTGACCAAGAAGACCACCAAGCTGACCCGTGGTTATCGTCAGCCCAGCTACGTTGATAAGACCAACGCAGCTACCATCAAGAGCATGCTGCCCTACGCCTGATAAGCGAGCCGCACTCTGAAACGTAAGACATTTACCGAGACTTAAAGGAGATAGAAAACAATGGCACGTATCAAAGGCGCAACGATGACTCACAAACGTCGCAAGAAGATGCTGAAGCTTGCGAAGGGCTTCTACGGCTGCAAGAGCAAGCACTTTAAGATGGCTAAGCAGCAGGTCATGAAGAGCGGCAACTACGCTCTGGCTGGCCGCCGCATGAAGAAGCGTCAGTTCCGCAACCTGTGGATCTGCCGCATCAACAACGCAGTTCGTCCTCTGGGCATGAACTACTCCACCTTCATGGCTGGCCTGAAGAAGGCTGGCATCGAGCTGAACCGCAAGATGCTCAGCGAGATGGCTATCAACGATCCGAAGAGCTTTGCAGCTCTGGTCGAGACCGTGAAGAACGCCTGATTAGACTAAAAAGTGAGACGCTCGCGCATATTACGCGGGCGTCCATTTTGTATCCGGAGCTTTTCGCGGCGGGCAAATATTAAATTCAGGGCCGCGCCCTGCCGCGAAGGAAAACGATGTGGCAGACGCGGCCCTTTTTTGGATTTTTATGGAGAAGATAACCAGCCGCGAAAACGCGAAGATCAAATACGCCTGCCGCCTGTCCTCCTCGGCGGCGTTCCGCCGCAGCGAGGGCCGCTTTCTGGCCGAGGGCCGGAAGCTTTGCCCGGAGCTGGCGCGGGGTGCCGAACTGGAGACGCTGTTCTGCACGGAAACGGCACTGGAAAAATGCCCGGAGCTGGCCGAGCTGCCCGGCGAACACTATCTCGTCGAGGATCATGTGGCGGACAAGCTGGCTGACGTCGGCACCCATCAGGGCGTGTTCGGCGTGTTCAAGACTCCGGTGCATACCCTCGAAGAAGTGACGACCGGCGGTCGATATCTCGCCCTCGAGCGGGTGCAGGACCCCGGCAATGTCGGCACGCTCCTGCGCTCGGCGGCGGCGTTCGGTTTCGATGCCGTCATCCTCAGCGATGGCTGTGCATCGCCCTTCGCGCCCAAGACTCTCCGCGCCTCGATGGGTGCGGCTGTCCGCATCCCGGTCATTGAGGCGGGCGCGATGCCGGACGCCGTGAAAGCAATGCGGGAGAAGAAGATCACCTGCCTTGCGGCGGCACTGTATCATTCTGAACCGCTCAGCTCGGCCTTGTCCAGCTACCCGGACGGCGTCTGCGTCGTCATCGGCAGTGAGGGACAAGGCTTGACCGACCAGACCATCGAGGCCTGCAACGCCGCTGTCCGCATCCCTATGACCGACCGGGTGGAGAGCCTGAATGCGGGTATCGCGGGCAGCATCCTGCTCTGGCATTTCCGGGAGGAGAGTCTGTGAGCATCCCCGGGCTGGGTCAGACCAGCCTGTTTCCGTCTGAGCCTGCACCCGACCCGCTGTTGTGCTGGCTTTGGCTGGCGAATACGCTGGGTGCGGCGAATTCTCACGCAGGCCGTGTGCTGGACGCATTCGGCGGCGCACAAGAAGCGTGGGAAGCGCGTGACACCGATGCTTTTCGGCAGGCGGCGGGAATTCCGGCGATGCAGCGGGCAAACATGCTCAACAATACACCGGAGCACTACCGTGCACTGATGCGGAGCTGTGAGGCCAAGGGCATTTCCATTCTGACCTATGACGACCCGGACTATCCGCTGGCCTTTTCCCGCATTCCGGATATGCCGCTGGTGCTTTATTGCACGGGCGACCCGCGCTGGCTCAATGAGCCGGGTGCGGTCGGGTTGGTCGGAAGCCGAAAGCCGACCGAATACGGTTTGATGGCGGCGGCGACACTGGGCGGAGAAATGGCGAGAAACGGAGCAATTATTGTCAGCGGACTCGCCGACGGACTGGACAGCGCGGGACACCGTGCCGCAGTAAAAGCGAACCGTCCGACCATCGGTGTGATGGGTGTTCCCATCGACCGGACTTACCCTTCGTCGAACCGGGAACTTCGCTGGCGGATGGAACAAAATGGATGTGTCATCAGCGAATATCCGCCGGACACGGCAAATGTCAGCCGAAATAATTTCCTGCAGAGAAACCGCCTTATTGCGGCACTCTCGAGTGCACTCATTGTGGTGGAAGCGCAGGAAATGAGCGGCACGATGTCGACCGTTGCCCATGCGGAACGCTACGGCAAGCCGGTGTTCGCTGTGCCGGGCAGTATCTTTTCGCCGAACTCCAACGGAACGAACGGTCTGCTCCGGGATGGAAGAGCGCGTGCGGTCTGTTCTGCCGAAGACCTGTTCCCGACGCTGGGTCTGCACCGGAATCCGGCCGCAACGCTTGCTCCGCGCAAAGAGCCTGCGCCGATGGATGACAGGGAGCGGAAAGTTCTGGCCTGTGTCGGTGCACAGCCGCGCGGCATCGAGGAGCTGAGTATGCTGAGCGGACTGCCGACGTCGGTTCTGCTGGGCGTATTGATGAAGCTTGAGCTTTCAGGCCGGGTGCTCTGTCAGCCCGGCAAACGGTATATTCTGCGCTGAGATGCGCATGATGAAAAGAGATTTCAAGGCAAACCTCTCAGTCGCCTGCGGCAACAGCTCTCCTAGCAGGAGAGCCTGAGAAAGCCTCCCCTCGATAGGGAAGGTGGCATCGCGGAAACGATGACGGAGAGGTTGACCTTTCTATATAAATAAAGGGAGAAAACTATGTCGAAACTGGTGATCGTGGAGTCGCCTGCGAAGGCGAAAACCATTGGAAAATATCTGGGCAAGGACTACGAGGTGACGGCCAGCATGGGCCACATCCGCGACCTGCCCGCCTCCCAGCTGGGAATCGATGTCGAGCACGATTACGCGCCGCAGTACATCAGCATCAAGGGCAAGGAAAAGCTCATCAAAGAGCTGAAAAGCAAGGCCAAGCATTCGGACGGCGTCCTTCTCGCGACCGACCCGGACCGTGAGGGCGAAGCCATCAGCTGGCATCTGGCAAACATCCTCGGTCTTGACCCGCACGAGCCGAACCGCGTGACCTTTGACGAGATCACGAAAAAGGGCGTGCAGGAGGGCATGTCCCATCCCCGCGCCATCGACGAGGACCTGTTCAACGCACAGCAGGCGCGCCGCGTCCTTGACCGTCTGGTGGGCTATAAGCTCAGCCCGTTCCTCTGGCGGAAGGTACGCCGCGGCCTGTCGGCTGGCCGTGTCCAGAGTGTGGCCGTCCGACTGATCGACGACCGCGAAAAGGAGATCGAGAGCTTCAAGCCGGAGGAGTACTGGAACATCGACGCGACCCTCGGCGCAGGCCACAAGAGCTTCACGGCACGTCTGGCCGCTGACGCAGATGGAAAGAAACTCCTTCCAAAGAACGAGGAGGAGGCTCGCGCCATCGAAAAAGGTCTGGAAGGTGTTGCCTACACAGTCGGTGAGCTGAAAAAGGGCAAGCGTGCCAAGCAGCCGACCCCGGCCTTCATCACCAGTACCCTGCAGCAGGAAGCCTCCCGTCGTCTGGGCTTTACGGCGACCCGTACCATGCGTGCGGCGCAGACTTTGTACGAAGGTGTGGACATCGCCGGACACGGCATGATGGGTCTCATTACCTATATGCGTACCGATAGTCTCCGCATCTCCGACGAGGCTGTTGCCGCCGCGAAGGAGTATATCGCGGGTGCTTACGGCGAACAGTATATCTGTCCCTATAAGCGCGTCTGGAAGACCAAGAGTGCGACCG
>CAVJGY010000073.1:0-6336 GCA_963648915.1 Acutalibacteraceae bacterium
GAAGATGGAGAGCGAGGGCGTCAGCTTTGCCGGTGCGGAGAAGGTCGACGCTTCCCTGCTGACCGAGCCTTCCGAGATGGACCTCATCCGGATGCTGGCGGCCTTCCCTCAGGAGATCGTCATGGCCGCTGAGAAGTACGACCCGAGCCGCATCAACCGCTTCGTCATCGACCTCGCAAGTGCGTTCCACCGCTTCTACGGCAACTGCCGCATTCAGGGCGCAGACCCCGCTGTCCAGCAGGCTCGTCTGGCTCTCTGCATCGGCGTAAAGAACGTCATCTTCAACGTCCTGACGATGTTCAAGATCAACGTCCCCGAGAAGATGTAAGACTATAAAAATAAGGAGCTGTGCAGCTGCACAGCTCCTTATTTTTTATAGTTACTGTTCTACTTTACTCAGCAGGATACGGTCATTATCGAGCTGCTTGCCCGCATTCTCGCGGAACTTTTCCAGCAGGTCGTCGACGGTCATCTTGCTGCGCTCCTCGCCCTTGACATCAAAGACGATGCGTCCGGCGTCCATCATGAGGGTGCGGTTGCCAAGCTCGAGGGCTTGGTGCATATTGTGGGTCACCATCAGGCAGGTGATCTTCTTCTCGGCGACAATGCTCTTCGTCAGCTCGAGGACTTTCTCTGCCGTGGCCGGGTCGAGGGCGGCGGTGTGTTCATCCAGAAGAAGAAGCTTCGGGGTGACGAGGGTCGCCATCAGCAGGGTCAACGCCTGCCGCTGACCGCCCGAGAGCAGGCCGACGGGCTGTTTCATCCGGTCCTCCAAGCCCATATTCAGGAGGGCCAGCTTTTCCCGGAACAGCTCCTTGTCCTTGCGGGAGATGCGGGAGAAGATGGCGTGGGGGGCTGTGCCGGCGCGGAGATAGGCCAGCGCAAGGTTTTCCTCGATCGTCATGTTCGGGGCTGTGCCCTTGAGCGGGTCTTGGAAGAGGTGTCCTATGACCTTACTGCGCTGAAATTCCGGCGCGAAGGTGATGTCCTCACCGCCCAGAATGATACTGCCTTCGTCGGCAATGAAACCGCCCGTGATGGCATTGAACATGGTAGACTTGCCCGCGCCGTTCGAGCCGACGATGGTCGCGAAGTCGCCCGCTTCCATGTGGAGGCTGACGCCGTTCAGGGCAACCTTTTCGTTGACGGTGCCGGGGTTGAAGGTCTTGTGGAGGTTGTTCAGGGTCAGCATTTCCATCTCAGACCGCCTCCTTCCGCTGTGCCTCGTGCTTCCGCTTCTCGAAGGCCACCTTCGACTGGATGGCGGGCATCGAGATCGCGACCGCCACGATGATGGCCGAGACGAGCTTCATGGCCGCCGCCGGGACATTGAACCGGAGAGCGACCGCCACGATGAAGCGGTACAGGCAGCTGCCAAAGACGACGCCGACGATGCGGCGGGGCATGGTGCGCTTGCCGATGAGGGTCTCACCGATGATGAGGGAAGCCAGCGCGATGGTCACCATACCCGTACCGACGTTGATGTCACAGCTCTTCTGATACTGTGCCAGCAGACCGCCGGAAAGTGCAGTCAGTGCGCCCGAAACGCAGAGGCCCACCGTGATGGTAAAGGCCGGGTTGATGCTGGACGCCCGCACCATGGCGGCGTTGTCGCCCGTCGCACGGATGGACAGGCCCAGCCGTGTACCAAGGAAGCCGACCATCGCCGCGCCTGCAATCAGGATAACGACTGCCGCCAGCACCAGTTTGTACCAGCCGCCCGTAAAGCTCAGGGCGGACTTTGCAATGGAAAAGACGGTGTCCGTCTTGACGAGGGACAGGGTGGACGAGAAGCCCATGACGGCCAGATTGATGGTGTAAAGGCCGGTATTCACGATGATGCCTGCCATGATGCTTTCGACGCCCAAGCGGGTCTGTAAAAATGCGGTGACAAATCCGGAGCACACGCCAGCGGCCATCGCTGCCAGCAACGCCAGAAATGGATGTCCCGTCAGCGCGACCTGACAGGCGACCGCGCAGCCAAGGGTGAAGCAGCCGTCCGTGGACAAATCTGCGATGTTCAGGATGGAATAGCTCAGGAAAAGTGCCAGAGCGACAAGGGCGTAAATACAGCCCAGCTCGAGTGCCGTCTGGATGACGTTGAGCGAAAAGATACTCGCCAGCATGTTGTATGCTCCTTATATTAGATTAGAAGTTCTCCTGCGTCGTGACCTCGACGATATCGGTGCAGTAATCGGCAAAAGCCTTCTTGACCGTCTCGAGGTCGAGGCCGAGGGCCTCGCAGGTCTCGGTGTTGATGGTCGCGATGCCGTTGTCGAAGGTCTGGAAGGGCAGGTCTGCGGGGGTCTTGCCGTCGCAGAGCAGCTCGACCACCATATCGGCGGTGGCTTCGCCCAGCTGGACGTAATCGACGCCGTAGCCCATGAATGCACCGTTCAGTGCGAAGCTGTCTGCACCCGTGTAGTGCTGAACACCCGCGTCGATGAAGGTCTCATAGATGGACAGCTCGGCGGTCATGACGGTATTGTCGGTCGGAGTAAAGACGGCCTTGACGCCAGCGGCAATGAGGGCTTCCGCCGCCATCTGGACTTCGGCGGTGGTCGTGCCGTTCTTCTCGATGTACTTGATGCCGTTTGCATCGCAGAAGGCCTTTGCATCGGCGATGGCCTGCGTCGAGGAATCCTGACTCAGGTCATACAACAGGCCGATGGTGTCGATGTCGGGGTTGACGGCCAAGATCAGGTTCATGATGGCGTCGGTGTTCAGGGCATCGGACGTGCCGGTGATGTTCGGCTCAGTATCGAAGCCGACGGCCTTCGGGTCGGTGACAGCGGAGTAGACGACCGGGATGTCGGTGTCCTCCACAGCGGCCAGCATGGTCGCGGCGGTCGGGGTCGCAACGGCTACGATAACATCCACGCCGTCGGCCACGAGGTCTGCGCCGATCTGGTTCAGGTTGGTCTGGTCGGCCTGTGCGTTTGCGTAGTAATCGGCGTAATCGAAGGTGACGCCCTTCTCCTTGCCGACCTCGTCCAGACGGCTCTCGACCGACTCAACGATCTGGTTCAGGGAAGCGTGGTCGACGTAGTTGACGATGCCGACCTTGAAGGTCTGGCCTGCCTCCGAAGCGGCTGCACTGGAAGCGGCGGTGCTGGATGCAGCAGAGGACGCCGTCGATGCAGAGCTGGAAGAACCGCCGCATCCGGTCAGACCCAGAGCGGAGATGGTAGCGGCTGCAACAGTAGCCTTGAGGAAGCTGCGGCGAGAGATCATGTTCATGGTTTTCATAGCGGTACTCCTTTCCTTGGAGCGGGCGGCAAATAAAAAACCCGCTCCACTTGCGGAACGGGTTCTTCAAATAACAAAACGACCCGTCCCTGTGTGTTCATCCACAAGGACAGGATCGGTAAAATACGATTCTGCGGTGCCACCTTGCTTGCTCTGCGTCCATTTCGGCAGAGCCACTCACGGAGAGCCAACACTCCCCTGCCCTGTAACGGAGGCTTCCGTCCCAAGCTACTGAGGAAATTTCTCCCGTTTGCCCGGCCCTCGGCGGCCCACGAATTTCTGCCCCGCTGTCGTCCGTTTCCATCCTCCGGACTCTCTAGTAGACGCGCTGTGCAGATTCTCTTCCGCCTCATCGGTTTGATTGCATTATACACTTTATTGCCATAAAGTCAAGAGGGATTTTTTCACTTTTCGGATTTTTCAGTTGCAAAAAAGTATAGTCTGACTCTTATTTTTTGCAACTAAAAACACTCTGCCCTTGTCATTCGTCTTACAGGCAGAACCCAGAGAAAAGAAGAAGGCATCTCGATGTGGGAGTGCTTCTTGACGCGTTCCACTTTATCGGATAAAATAGACTTGATTTATAAATTAGGGGTGATCTTTACGCAAGAACAAAACAATTCGCTGCTTTCCGGGGCAGTGCGTCCGGCACTGTTACGGTACGCACTGCCCATTATCCTGAGCATGGTCGCGACCCAGCTTTACACGGTGGCCGACACCATGATCATCGGCCTGCGGCTGGATGCCGACGCACTGGCCGCTGTCTCGAACGCCTCCACCGTCCTGATGATCTTTCTCTTCATCTCGGGCGGAATGGAGCTGGGCGGCGGATTACTGGTCGCCGCTCACAAGCCCACGGCTTCCCGGTCGGAGATGAACCAGCTGCTCTACAATCTGCTGTTTGTGGATGAAGTCATCGCACTGCTGCTGACCGGACTGGGCTTCGTCTTTCTGCCCGGCCTGCTCCGGCTCATTCAGACGCCCGCCGAAATTCTGGACGAGGCCGTCCTGTATGGCCGGGTATATCTGGTCGGTCTGCCCTTCCTGATGCCCTATGACCTGTCCAAGCAGATGGTGATGGGCTGCGGCAATTCCAGCATCCCGCTTCGGGTCGTCATCGTCACATCCGTTCTGAACGTCCTGCTCGACCTCGCGCTGGTCGGGCCGTTCGGGGTGGCTGGTGCAGCGGCGGCAACGGCATTCTCGCAGGTCGTGGGCGTTTTGTACATGTTGTTCTATCTGCGGAAACACGACCTCAACGAAAAATTCCGCTTCAAGATGCTCCGGGCAGACTACGCCAAGAAAATTTTCACGCTGGCCGCGCCCAACTCGCTCCAACAGGCCAGCGGCACCATCATCACCCTTGTCAAGCAGAGCTTGCTGGGTGGTCTGGGCGTCGCCGCCATCGCGGGCTTTTCCTGTGCCTCCAAGGTCTCAAGTCTGCTGATGATGCCCGTTTACGGCTTTGTCCAGTCGGTGGTGTTCTTCATCGCACAGAACACCGCCGCCGACCAACCCGACCGGGTGCAGACCGGACTGCGAGAGGGTCGGCGCATCCTGTTCGGCTATTCGGTGCTCGTCGTGGCGGTCTGCATCCTGCTTCGTCAGCCCCTTCTCCGGCTCTTCACGACCGACGAAAGCACCGCCCATTACGGCGCGGTGATGCTGGCCTTTGAGTCGGTGGGCTATCTCTTTGTGACACAAAAGCACCTGCTCGAGGCGCAGCTCCGGGGTGCGCAGAAGATGGGACTGTACCTCGCATCCAGCCTCGGGCAGATCGGTCTGAACCTGCTCTGCTGTGTCATCCTTGTCCCGCTGGTGGGCTTCAACGGCTTCTGGCTGTCCACTTGGGTCAGTTACCCCGCCGGACTTCTGCTGGCATATGTGCTGGTGAAGGTGGCAAACAAGTAATTTTTCCAGTAAAAAAATCCCTGTAACGTGTTCTCGTAAAGCACATTACAGGGATTTTCTTGTTTCTATCACTGGGGATGCACGATATCACGCCAGTCCAGATCGCCGCGCTCAAGGCCGTGGAGCAGGACTTCAGCGGTAGCGATGTTGGTCGCCATCGGGATATTGTGGACATCGCACAGGCGGAGCAGGGTCATCTCGTTCGGCTCGCTGGGCTTCGCGTTGATCGGGTCACGGAAGAACAACAGCAGGTCTACCTCGTTGCACGCAATGCGGGAAGCGATCTGCTGGTCGCCGCCCTGCACACCGGCCAAGAACCGCTGCACCTGCAACCCGGTCGCCTCTGCGATCATCTTGCCGGTCGTACCGGTGGCTACTAATTTATGCTGGCTCAAAATCCGGCAGTAAGCCGTGCAGAACTGAACCATCAGCTCTTTTTTGGAGTCATGCGCAATCAGTGCGATCGTCATCGGTCAACCTCTCCTTTTTTGCCTGTGTCTTTTCTGGGACAAATCTTTGCACATATCATACTATCACAGTTTCTCATTTTTTACAACCGTTTTTTAGCCAAAACTGCCGATTTTTTTGAAAATCTTCTGCCCGGCTTGTGGAAAACCTCGCCCCATCGCCCGACTTTTTCGTTTTGGATACAACTATCCATCCCTGCATCATTCGTCCGTCACATCACTCAGCGTATCCTGTGCGGCGGGCGTCTGGGCGGCGGCAGTGTCCGCATTGCCTGCGTTGTCGACGGTGTTTTCTGCGGCCGTGCCATCCGCATTCTCGGCATTTCCGGCATCCGGTTCGGCGGTGTCCGTCTCCTCGTCGAGGGTCAGCGTGCCATCTTTATAGGCAAAATAGGCGTTGAAGATATCAGCGACGAGGTTGCCCGTGCGCGCACCTGCACCGCCGTATTCTATGACGATACCAATCGCAATTTCCGGGTTCTCCGCCGGGCCGAAGGCGATCATGGTCGCGTTGGTGTAATACTTGCGGGTGCTGCCCACATAGTAGCTCTCACTGCGCTGGGGCGAACCGGTCTTGCAGGCGATGGTGTAGGGATAATTGGCCAGTGCCGGGATGGTCTGGCTGACGCCGATCATGCCCTGCTTGACCAGATCAAAGGTCTCGCCCTTGTCCTCGATGGTATCCATGACCTCCGGCTGGGTCTCGTCG
>CAVJGY010000074.1:0-6331 GCA_963648915.1 Acutalibacteraceae bacterium
TCCGACGCCCAGCCGCTTGAGATAGTTCATGCAGGTCGGGTGGATGCCGTCCGAGTTCAGGGTGGTGGCCTTCTGGGTGAAGGCGAGGTATTTGCCGCGCCATGCCGGATGAACACCGCTGGCCGGGTCTTGGGAGAAATCCCGGACGGAGACCTCCCAGATGGAACGCCGTGCCGCCGGAATGACCGGGCGGACGTCCTGCTCCCACCCCTGCGGGTTGACCCGGGCAAAATCGACGATCATGCTCCGGTTTCCGTTCACGCCCGCCGCTTTTGCGTAGGGGTCGCCTGTCTCGAACACCTTGCCGTTGGCGTGGACGGTGAAGGTGTAATAGTGGCAGTGCTGGTCGCCGGGAAGATAGACCGACCACACGCCCTGCTCCTGCTTTTCCAGCGGGAGCGAGCCGATGCAGACGCCGCCGTCGCCGCGCCGATAGAGGTTGACCGTGACCTGTTGTGCGGTCGGTGCCCAGAGCCGGAGATGTGTCCCGGCGGGGGTGTAATCCGGCCCGAGCGGGCCGTTGTAGCTGTTTTGCTGCGCGAAGGCTTCGCTTTCAAACAGAGCCTTCCACTCCGCAGGAGTTTTCATTCTGACTTCATCCTTCTTATCAAAATCAAGAGATTGTATATATAGTATGTGAATAGTGTACATGCCGCGGGGGATATTTTCAAGACTTTTCTTGCAAATATCCCCAAAGTACACTATACTGAGAAAAAACGCACTTACGGAGGCGGCTATGGGATACACGAACGACTGGGAAAACCTGATGAACGGCGTCTTTGGTGCGGGCGGAAAACTGCGGTTCACGCCCGGCGCACAGAAGCCGGAGGAAGAGCCGACGAAATCTGCACCGTCCGGCGGTCTGCCCGACCTGAACGCGGCTCTGCTGGAACAACAGAAGCGGCTGGACGAGATGCTCAAGCAGCAGAACGCCGCCCTGAAAAAGCAGGACGACGCGGCACAGTCTGCCCTTGAGGACAGCCGCCAGCTGCTCCGGGATATGGAGGACGACGGCCTGCTGGCACGGGGCACGACGGAAGTGAAAACGGAGCATCTGGGCAGCTTCGAGGGGCTGGCCGATGAGGTGAAGAAATCGGTCTTAGGGCAGGACGCCTTTGTGGACAGCGTGGTGCGTGCCATGCGCCGTCCCTTCGTGCTGGGAACGGAACGCCCGGCGGCCCGGAATGTGATTCTGGTGACGGGCGGAAGCGGCACAGGACGGCACTACACATTGGAGGAGACTGCCCGCTGCATGGCGGCACGTGGACTGCTTCAAAACGACAAAATCGCGACCATCGACCTCGCGCTCTACACTAATTCCAGCGCGGAAAAACTCTTCCTTCAAGACCTTTTCGCCGCCCTGCACGCACCGGGGGAAATTGTGGTCTTTGAGCACTACGAGAGCTGCTACCCGGCCTTCCTGAAAACTCTGTCCGATCTGGCTGTCAGGGGCAGTGCGCCCCTGTCCAGCCGCTATCTCGTCAATAAAGAGGGAATCCTTGTGGACGCCGGAACCGCCCTCGCGCCCGGTGCAGTGAGCCGCATCGACCCGCAGGGCAAGTACCTCATCTTCTTCTCGAGCAAGGGTCGTGATGCACTGGCGGACAAGTTCGGCGCACCGTTCGTGTCGGCTTTGGGCGACGTCTGCGAGACGACCGCCTTCGCCCGGGAGGACTTGGCGGCACTGGCCGCACAGCAGCTCAACGGGCTGGCACAGAAGGTCAGTACCCGGCTGGGTCTGACCCTCTCCGCAGGTGCAGATGTCCGGGATTACGTCGCCGCCCAGTGCACGCCCCAGAAGGGCGCGGCCGGACTTGCAGCCTGCTGTGATAAGATATTCCGCGCCCTCAGTGAATACTGCCTCCAAACCGACAAAAAGCTGTCCGGCACGGTCACGCTGACCGCCCGGACGGACGGCATCGATTTTCAACTGAACGACGGTGCGCCGCAAAAACTGTTCGACCTGCTCCCGGCGGCATATACAGGCGCAGTTGAGGAGATCAAAGCTGAGCTGAACGACCTCGTCGGCCTTGACCCCGTGAAGGAGTATGTGTTCGGTCTGGCAGACAACATTCAGGTGCAGCAGCGTCGCGCGGCGGCAGGCTTCAAGACGGCCAGCCTGTCCATGCACATGATCTTCACCGGAAACCCCGGCACAGGCAAGACCACCATCGCCCGTCTGGTGGCAAAGTACCTGAAAGCCATCGGTGCGCTTAAGGGCGGACAGCTCATCGAGGTCAGCCGCGGCGACCTTGTGGGACGCTATACCGGACATACCGCCCCGCTGACGAACAGCGTCATCGAAAGCGCGCTGGGTGGCGTTCTCTTCATTGATGAAGCGTACAGCCTCTATCGCGGCGAACAGGACAGCTTCGGCTTGGAGGCCATCGACACCCTCGTGAAGGGGATGGAGGACCACCGCGACGAGCTGGTCGTCATCCTTGCGGGCTACACCAAGGAGATGGAAAGCTTCCTGACCGCTAACAGCGGCCTTGCAAGCCGTTTCCCGAACAAAATTGAGTTCCCGGACTATACCGCCGACGAGCTGCTGGACATCACGGGCGTTCTCGCAAAGAGCAAGGGCTACCGCCTCGCCGAGAGCTGCACCTTCCCGCTGCTGGGCTACTATAAACGCCGTCAGGCACTCGACAGCCGCACCGCCGGAAATGGCCGCCTCGCCCGCAATACCCTCGAAAAGGCCATCTTCAACCAGAGCCGCCGCCTCGTCGCTGAGCCTGCCGCTGAGCTTGACCTCATCCTGCCGAGCGACTTGGAATTTGAAGAGTAAAAATTCGATAAAATAACCTAAAAAGGAGTCGAAAACAGTGCTGACACGGCACTTTTCGACTCCTTTTTTGTAATCTTGTACAAAGAAAAACGGCAGAATGGAGAATTGTGAAAAAACGTGTTGACAAAAATCACCGGGGGGGGGTAGACTGAAGCAGGATAGCCCAATTTTTTAAAAGATGCGGAAGGCGGGCTGTCACAATGCAGGAAAAGAGGAATCTGAAATGAGAAAAAGACGTTTGGTCGCATCGATCCTGACCGTCGCTATGATGATCTCGGCTCTTTCGCCTCTGTCTGCTTCGGCAGCTGGCGGAGAGGAACTGTTCGACGACGATTATGGCTATGACGAGATGGATGAGAGCTACAATCTCGAAGAGGCCGACCTTTACGACATTGAAGAACCCGGTGATGGCATCGCGCTGATGAGTGCGACTCATATCATGGACGAGCTGCGCCAGATGTTCCCCGCCGGAAAATACTGGAATCATGCGGGAATGTCCGGCAATAACGCAGAGGGCTGGACGAACACCCCCTGTGACCATAGCAAGACCACGTCGACCTGCAACCACTATGTCCGTAATGGACAGAACTGGTCGTCCCAGTGCATGGGCTATGCGCATGAGTTGGCTTACCTGTACTATGGCAGCGACCCCATCAATCAGCCGCGTCGCACGGATAAGGATGCTGTTGATATTTTGATTCCGGGTGACGTTGTTCGTTATCGCAACAATACCCATTCGATTTTTATTACCGCAGTCAACGGTGAGGATATTACCTTTACGGATTGCAACTGGGGCAATAAGTGCATCATCCGCTGGGATGTGCATATCACCAAGAGCAAGCTGAAGGAGACCTTTACTAATGTGCGCCTTGCTCCGGGCGACCGTTCCCCGGAAGTCGACCATTGTTCCCCGCAGTATGCTGGTTGGTACAAAGTGAAGTCCAGTGATGGCATCAGCGTGAATAGCGGCCATAACTTCAATTCTAAGATCAGCGAAATTCCCAATGGTGCAATTGTTTATATTACGAAAGCTACCGGTCTGGGAAGAAGTCAGGTCGGCCACATCGAGTACAATGGCAGCGAATGCTATCTGGCAATGAACCTGCTGACTCGGATGAGCGGTATTGAGAGCGGCCATCTGTGGGCTGGATATGATGACCCGGCAAACAACTATCTCAACGGTGAAGTCACCATTCGGGGCAATGTCTTTGACTGGCAAGACCTGAATGAGAGCTTGCAGGTTCGTGTCGTGGCAGATTCCGGACAGGAGGCTACCTGTGTGGCAGATCAGTCCCGTTATAACCTGCTTTTGGATAACTACACGATCGGCACGACCGCACAGCAGGATCAGGGCTCGAATCACGACTTTGAAGTGAAATTGAGCGGCCTGTCGGTGGGCAATCATACGTTCCATGTTCAAGTCTCTTCTCAGGGAAACTGGGTCGAGGTCGGAACGGTCGATGCAGAGATGCCGGAAGTGCATAAGCTGCTGAAGGTCACGGCAAATCCCGCCAAAACGGAATATACCGTCGGTGATACGCTGGATACCACGGGTCTGGCACTGAAAGAGATCTACACCCTTGCCAATGAGACGGTCGGCAACCTGAAAGAAGTGGATGTTACCGAAGGCTTCAACTGCACTCCGACCACGCTCGACACTGCCGGAACGCAGACCATCACGGTCACTTATGACGGTGTGACGACGAGCTTTGATGTAACGGTCAAGGAGAAGGAAACCCCGAAGCCTAACCCGGATGACAAGGATGATAACGTCACTCCGAACCCCACTCCGGATAATAAGGACGATAACAAGACCGAACCGGACGTAAAAGAGGACAAAATCGAAAAGCTTGAAGTCGAGACCCTGCCCGATAAGCGGACCTATACCTCTGGCGATTCGCTGGATACGACGGGTCTGACCCTGAAAGCGACTTACTCCGTGAGCGGTGAAAAAATCATCACCGAGGGCTTCACCTGTAGCCCGCAAGTCCTGTATGCGACCGGAACGAGAAGCATTCTCGTCCGCTACGATGGCCTGACGACCAGCTTTGAAGTGACGGTCAAGGAAGCAAATAATAATAACAATAATAATACCACGACCAAACCGGACGATACGACCACCAAGCCGTCGGATGATGGCTCGGGCGTTGTAATGGCACTGCTGGTCGGTGGTGCAGTTGTTGTGACGGGCGGCATCGTCTGGGCGGTCGTCTCGGCAATGCCTGTTGAGGTTCGCGCAACGGCGGTCACGAGCGACAATACCGTTCTCGCGTATACTCCGGTGACCCTGATGCAGGGCGACCGTGTTGTGGCTGAGACGATGACCGATGGAAACGGCCAGTTCAGCTTCAACGTCAAGAAGGGCGATTATACCCTCCGCATGACGACTACCGATGCCGTAACGGGTCAGCCCGTCACCCGCGTCGCGTCCATCACTGCCCCCGCAAATACCTCGGTGGTGAGATTCTGATTTCTGAATCGATGCCCTGATAAAGCAAAAATAAAAGGACTCTGCATGGCTTAAATGCCGTACAGAGTCCTTTTCCGATTCAGAGGTTTTTGCAAAAAATCTCGCTCTTGCAGAAGGTTCTGCGTTTTATTATAATAGAAGCAGGAGAAAGGAGGGGCTTGCTATGCAGGAGGAAAGTCATCTGGGACATCAGGTCGTTCAGACCAGCATCGAAGCACGGTATGATGAAGCGGTAAAACGGCTTCTTGCGAATAAGCTCATCCTTGCGACCATTATGCAGGGTTGTGTGGAGGAATACCGAAGCTGTACCGTGCAGGAAATTGCCGAAAAGTATATCGAAGAGCCGCAAATTGGAACGGTCGGTGTGCATCCGGACGATACCAATTCATCGACTGACCGAAATATCCACGGAAGCAATACCGAGGATGCGACGCTGACCGAAGGAACGGTGCGGTATGATATTCGCTTCTATGCCTCTGCTCCGGCGGGAGACGGAAAAATCGGGCTTATCATCAATCTGGAAGCGCAGAATAAATATAATCCGGGATATCCACTGTTGAAGCGTGCGATTTATTATTGCAGTCGGATGATATCAGCACAGCACGGGACAGAGTTCACGCGCTCTGAATATGGAAAAATCAAAAAGGTCTATTCGATTTGGGTTTGTACGAACCCACCCGTGGAACGACAGAATACGATCATGCAGTATTCGATCCAGCAGAAGCCGCTTGTAGGCGATGTGGAAGAGCCTGTTGAGAATTACGATCTGCTGAGTGCGATTATGATTTGTCTGGGTGAGCCGGGGAAGAAGAACTATACAGGTGTCCTGAAATTTTTGGAAGTGCTTCTGTCAAATGAACGTTCCGCACAGGAAAAGAAAACGATTTTACAGGAAGAATTTCATCTTCCGATGACACATCATTTGGAGAGCGAGGTGCTTGATATGTGTGATCTGGGTCGAGGCGCGGTGGAATCGGGACTCAAGCGCGGTGAGCAGATCGGTTTGCAGCGCGGATTGAAACGTGGGGAAGAGATTGGCAAAGAAATCGGTGAGCAGACCGCAACGCTCAACG
>CAVJGY010000075.1:0-6280 GCA_963648915.1 Acutalibacteraceae bacterium
GCACAAGCCGAAAGTGTTTTCAAGCCTTCGGTGTTGTTTGTTGTGGTGAGTGTGGTCTTTTTTTATTGCCATTTTTTGCCTTGCTTTGGTTTTGGAGGAGTAAAAAGATGCAGTATACCGTCAAGAAAGCGATCAACAATAACATCCTGCGGGTCATCGACCCAACGGGAACGGAGCTTATCGTCACAGGCCGGGGGCTTGGTTTCGGCGCGAAGCCCGGCCAGCACATCGACCCGGAAAAGGTCGAGCGGCACTACCGGATGACGAGCCCGGCGGTGCAGCAAAAGCTGGTCGAGCTGCTGGAAGAAATTCCCTATGAGCATCTCCTGCTGACGGACGAGCTGGTGGAAAAGATCAAGGCCAGCCTTTCCTATCCGCTGAACGAGAGCCTGCTCATCACGCTGGCCGACCACATCAGCTTCGCCATCCAGCGGAGCGAGCAGGGGATCCACTTTTCCAACCCGCTGATGGGCTCCATCCAGGAGTTCTATCCCGAGGAATATCGTCTGGGGCAGCAGTGCCTCGCCGAGATTCGGGAGCGGCTTCAGGTCGACCTGTCGGACGACGAGGGCGGGTTCATCGCCCTCCACATCGTGAACGCAGAGCTGAACACCACCATGAGCGCGGTGAACGACATCACCCGCTTCGTGGACGGCTGCGTGCAGGTGGTGGAGTACTATTATGGCAAGAGCTTTGACCGCAGCTCGCTGGATTTCAGCCGCTTTGCGGTGCATCTGCGGTATTT
This sequence comes from Acutalibacteraceae bacterium, assembly GCA_963648915.1. Classification (GTDB taxonomy): domain Bacteria; phylum Bacillota; class Clostridia; order Oscillospirales; family Ruminococcaceae; genus Faecalibacterium. The sequence continues at coordinate 746 of CAVJGY010000075.1, forward strand.
TGCCCAGCGGGTCTTTCAGGGAAAGCAGGAGCAGGACAGCCACGATGAGATGTTCCTGACCCTCATTGCCCGCAACTGCACCGAACATTATAAGTGTGCAAAGTGCATTGCGGAGTATGTCGAGAAAACGTGGCACAAGGTGCTGTCCGATGAGGAGCTGGTATTCCTTACCATCCACCTCAAGCGGATCAACCTGAGCAAATAAGGTTCGTTCACGCTGGTAACAGCTGGCTGGCGTGTCTGGATAAATTTTCGAGTATCTTTATCAAAGGAAAGAGTAGGAGAATTATGAAAGACAAGATCTTCGGCGTGTTACAGCGTGTCGGACGCAGTTTTATGCTTCCCATCGCACTGCTGCCCGTTGCCGGCCTGCTGCTGGGCATCGGCAGCTCCTTCACCAACGAAACGATGCTGGCGGCCTACGGCCTGAACAGCGTCATCCATCCGGGTACGATCATTTATACGATTCTGGACGTCATGAGTCAGACGGGCAGTGCGGTGTTCAACAACCTGCCCCTTCTGTTCGCGATGGGCGTCGCCATCGGTATGGCACGCAAGGAAAAAGAGGTCGCGGCTCTGTCCGGTGCGGTGGCCTATATCATCATGAACACCGCGATTCAGGCCATGATCAACGCGGCAGGCGGTGTGGACGCCATGCCCGCCAACTCCACGACTGAGATGCTGGGCATCACCACCCTGCAGATGGGCGTGTTCGGCGGCATCGTGGTCGGTCTGGGTGTTGCGGCACTCCACAACAAGTTCTATAAAATTGAGCTTCCGCAGGTGTTGGCCTTCTTCGGCGGCACGCGGTTCGTCCCCATCGTCAGCTCCATCACTTATCTGATCGTCGGCATCGCGATGTTCTATGTCTGGCCGGTGGTTCAGACGGGAATCGCCGCTCTGGGCAGTCTGGTGCTGGCCTCCGGCTATGCGGGCACGTTCCTGTACGGCCTGCTCGAGCGTTCTCTTATCCCCTTTGGTCTGCACCATGTGTTCTATATGCCCTTCTGGCAGACCGCTGTCGGCGGTACGGCCATCATCGACGGTGTGACCGTGACCGGTGCGCAGAACATCTTCTTCGCAGAGCTGGCCTCCAAGTCCACCACGGTGTTCTCGGTCGAGGCGACCCGCTTCATGGCCGGTAAGTTCCCCTTCATGATGTTCGGTCTGCCCGGCGCAGCTCTGGCGATGTACCAGTGCGCCAAGCCCGAAAAGAAGAAGGTCGCGGGCGGTCTGCTCCTGTCGGCCGCTCTGACCGCCTTCCTGACCGGCATCACCGAGCCGTTGGAATTCACCTTCATCTTCGTGGCACTCCCCATGTATGCCGTTCACTGCGTGCTGGCTGGCCTGTCCTTCATGCTGATGCACATCCTGAACGTCGGCGTCGGCATGACCTTCTCGGGCGGCCTCATCGACCTCGTTCTGTTCGGCGTGATGCAGGGCAACGCCAAGACCCACTGGGTCTGGGTCGTCGTGGTCGGCGCAGTCTACTTTGTGCTGTACTACTTCATTTTCCGCTTCATGATCACCAAGTTCGACTATAAGACCCCGGGTCGTGACGACGCCGAGGAGGTCAAGCTCTATACCCGTGCGGACGTCAACGCCCGCGACAACGCTTCTTCCGACCCCGCCGCGGCTGCTGACCCGGTGAGCGCGCTCATCGTCGAGGGTCTGGGCGGCACGGCCAACCTGAGCGACGTCGACTGCTGCGCCACCCGTCTCCGTGTGACCGTCAAGGATGCCGCCCTCGTCAAGAGCGATGTCCTGAAGCAGTCCGGTGCGTCCGGCGTCATCTGCAAGGGCAACGGCGTGCAGGTCGTGTACGGCCCGAAGGTCGCCGTCATCAAGGCGAAGCTGGAAGACTACCTCGAGAACGCCCCCAAGACCGCCGCACCCGCTCCGGCTGCTGCTCCGGTCAAGGCCGAAGCTCCGGTCAGCTCCGCAAAGGAGACCGTCCTCTCCGCCTGCCTGAACGGTACGGTCGTTCCGCTGTCCGAGGTCAAGGATGAGGCCTTCTCCAGCGGTGCACTGGGCGACGGCATCGCCATCGAGCCTTCGGACGGGGAGCTGGTCGCACCCGCAGACGGCGAGGTCTCGTCCACCTTCGATACCCACCACGCAGTCGGCCTTACCACCGACGACGGCGCAGAGCTGCTGATGCACATCGGCATCGACACCGTGAAACTGGGCGGCAAGCACTTCACCTATCTGGTGAAGGAGGGCGACCGGGTGAAGAAGGGTCAGCCCCTCATCCGGTTCGAGCTGGACGCCATCAAAGCCGAGGGCTACCCGGTCACGACCCCGCTCATCGTCTGCAACACCGACGACTATGCGGCCGTCACCCCCAAGGCCAGCGGCACAGTCCAGCAGGGCGACGCATTGCTGGAACTGAAACAGTCCTGACCCCTTGGCAATCGCTCTCCAAAGGAGTATACTTGAGGAAAGAGAACCTCTCTGGTATCCCTGTAGCTAAAAGGCTTCCCCTTGAGGACAGACTCTCCCCGGCCGGGGAGAGATGTCACAACGTGACAAAGTGGGGATAAGCTGGCTGCGAAGCAGACTGAGAGGTTGATTCTATAATAAGGAGAGCAAAGCGATGCAGGCAACCATTCAGAACGAATATTTGACCCTGACGGTGGACACCTTTGGTGCAGAGGCCGTCAGCCTGAAGAATGCGGCGGGCGAGGAGCTGCTCTGGCAGGCCGACCCGGAGGTGTGGAAGCGTCACGCACCCATCCTCTTCCCGTGGACGGGTAAACTGCCCGGCGGCACGTTCACCCACGAAGGCAAGACCTACAAGGGCGGACAGCACGGCTTCGCGCGGGACGTCGAGCACACCCTGCTCAAGGCTGAAGGCGACACCATCCAGCTGGAACTGCGCCCCGACGACGCGATGAAGGCCGAGCGTTTCCCGTTCGACTTTGTGCTGGTGAGCACCTTCAAGCTGGACGGCAAGACCGTCCATCACACCCTGACCGTCCAGAACCCCGGCGACACCGAGCTGCGGTTCGGCATCGGCTACCATCCGGCCTTCAACATCCCCTTCGATGCCAGCCACACCACCGAGGATTATGAGTTCCGGTTCGACCAGCCCGAAAGCCCGATGATTCTGGACGCCTACCCGAACGGCCTCCTGACGGGCAAATGCGGCTACGTCTGGAAGAACCAGCAGAGCATCCAGCTGACCGACGAGTTGTTCGCGGCGGATAGCTTCTGCATGGCTGGCCTGCGCACCAAAACGCTGGGCATCTACGAGAAGGACACCGGACGGAGCATCGTCTGCAACGTCGAGGGCTACCCCTACTCCTTGATTTGGAGTGCGGCCGCAAAGCCCGTCCGCTTCGTCTGCATCGAGCCGTGGCAGTCCCTTCCCGGCGCAGAGGTCGACCCGCAGGAGTGGTCGGAGCGCGCCGCAGCTGACTGCCTCCAGCCCGGCGAGGAGTATTCCACCACCCTCAGCACCACCTTTGAACGGTGATAGGAGAATTTTATAACAAAAATCCCCGAGGACATGTCCATTCGAGACACATCCCCGGGGATTTATTTTATGCGATTCTTCGTGAAAATCGGACGCTTACTTCTTCGTCAGACCCATCTGGGAGAGGACATCGAAGTAGACCACTTTGACGCCCTGCATGAAGCGGTTCAGTGGCTTCGCATAGGCGGCTGCCTCGCCGGTATCGACCTTCAGGCGGACGGTGGTGTCGACGGCTGCATTCAGGCCGGTGGAGTCACGGCGTGCCTGCAGTGCGGCGATCATGCTCACGTTGTCGACGGGTGCTTCGTCGGCGGGAACGAGCGGGGTCAGACCCTTAAAGACCGACTCGGTGACCTCGTGGGTGTCGGGGTCGGTGTAGGACAGGGTCGCGCAGTACTCGTTGGTGACGACGTTGTAGGTCTTGGTGTCGTCGTTGATGTCGATGAGCTTGCCGTCGTCGGTGATGATGGACAGCACCTTGATGTTGCGGCCGTTCTGCTCGTAGGTGACACGGATGCCCGAGAACTGGTCGCCGAAGTTGGTGTAGGCGTAGATGACGTTGCCGTCGTCGTCAAACTTGATGGCGTTCTCGATCTGCTGTGCCAGCTGCTTTCCGGTGATGGCGTAGGTCATGAAGCGGTTGTCGAAGGGGCTGATGGTGTAGACGTCGGCCACCGTGATGTCACGGGTGTCTGCGCCGTCGGCACGGTAGAAGCTGGTGCGGATGCCGCCGCTGTTGGCGAAGGCGGCGATGGTGTTCTGGTCCTTGGTTGCGGCCAGCATCAGGTCGGTGACCCAGTTGCCAGCGGTGGTCGTGGTGGGGCTGCCCTCCAGAACGTCCTTGGTGATGTCGCCGTCGACGGTCTCGAGAACTTCATACATGCCGTCCTTCACGGCGTCCCAAGCCTCTTGGCTCAGAGCGACGATCTCGGGGTCGAGGTTGGTGTTGCTGCCATCCTGATAGTAGAGGTGAGAGTTGTCCTTCTTGTCGGTGATCCAGATGTACTCGGGGTCGATGACGTCGACTTCGGACGTTTCAGGGTTGATTTTGATCTCGGCAGTGGCATAGCCCTGTGCCTTGCAGTTGCCCTGAATGTAGTCGATGCCGTTGTCAGCAGTGCCGACGACGACCTTGTGGGTGTGGCCGCCGCAGACGAGGTCGACCATCTCGGGGTCCATGGCAGCGGCAACGGTGTCGGGTGCGCCGTGGGTCAGGACGATGAGGACGTCAGGGTTCTCATTTGCACGCACCTCTGCAACTTTTGCCTTCAGGTGCTCGAGGTCGCCGTCGATGTAGTACGGCTCGATCTGAGACGCCTTGATGTCGGAGGTGTACTCGTCCGTCCAGCCGACGATGGCGATGCGGTACTTGTGGGCGTCGCTGCCCTTCTCGACAACGACGTAATCCTTGGTGAAGTTGACCCGGTCATTGGTGCCTGCATAGTAGAGGTTCGCCATGACGACGGGAATCTGCGGGTCGACCAGACCGCTCTTGTTGGTGGTGTAGGAGGCCATCGTCGCGTTTTCGTCGGCGGCGTACTTCACCACATCCCAGTCGAACTCGTGGTTGCCCAGACCGAGGGCGTCGTACTTCATCACGTCGAAGGCGGCGCGCAGGTAGTTGCCGTAGGTCAGGTTGGAGTGGGGCGTGCTCTGGTAGATGTCGCCGCTGTCCAGCAGGAGAACGTCGTCGTACTGGTCGCTCTCGCGAGCCTTGTTGACGATGTTCGAGATGTAGGCCAGACGGTACTGGAAGGTCTCCTCCTTGTAGGTGGAGACGTCGGTGATGTAGCCGTGAACGTCGGTGGTCTCAAAGACCTTGATGGTGTCCCAGCCCTCGTAGGGGTCGGTCTCGCCGGCGGCGAAAACGGTCACGCTGCAGGAGAGCAGCAGGGAGATACTGAGGACGAGCGTGCCAAGCAGCCGTCTCAGGCGATGGGGTCTGAACGCGGATGAATCCATGGGTCAGTTCTCCTTTACAAATATATTACCTCAAGTTTAACATGATTTGACAGAATACGCAATATGTGAAGGAAATGTGTACAACAAAATTTTCT
>CAVJGY010000076.1:0-6255 GCA_963648915.1 Acutalibacteraceae bacterium
CTCCCCTTTTCGTCGGATGATACGCTGAAGGTACACAGCAACAGGGCTGGCACATTCGTGCCAGCCCTGTTATATCGCTTATTTAACTTACGCTTCTGCTTTATTCTTCTTGAGGAGGCTGAGGATGACTGCGCCGACGACGCTGCCGACAGCGAGGGCGACGACGTACATCACGGCGTGGTCGACGACCGGGAAGACGAAGATGCCGCCATGCGGTGCGCGGAGGGCACAGCCGAAGGTCATGGACAGTGCGCCGGACAGAGCCGCACCGATGACACAGCTGGGCAGGACGCGGAGCGGGTCAGCCGCAGCGTAGGGAATCGCGCCCTCGGTGACGAAGCAAAGACCCATGACGTAGTTGACGATGCCGTTGCGACGCTCGTCGGGCGTCCACTTCTTGGGGCAGAAGGTGGTGGACAGGGCGATGGCGATGGGAGGAACCATACCGCCGACCATGACCGCCGCCATGACCTCATAGTTGCCGGAGGCCAGAGCCGCCGTGCCGAAAACATACGCTGCCTTGTTGAACGGGCCGCCCATGTCGATGCTCATCATGCCGGCGACGATCGCACCCAGCAGGACCTTGGACGTGCCGCCCATTGCGTTCAGCCAATCGGTCATTGCGGTATTGATCATACCCATGACCGGGTTCACGCCGCACATCACTGCGCCGATGATGAGGATGCCGCCCAGCGGATAGATCAGCATCGGACGGATACCGTTGAGGCTTGAAGGGAGCTTTTCAGTGATGCGGACGAGGAAGCGGACGATGTAGCCTGCCGCAAAGCCAGCCAGCAGAGCGGCAAGGAAGCCGCCCGAGATGCCTGTTGTCTCACCGTTGGCGATGCCTGCGAAGTTCGTGCCGTTCATTGCCAGAACGCCGCCGACGAAACCGACGGCCAGACCCGGACGGTCGGCGATGGACATCGAAATAAAGGCCGCGAGGATTGGGAGCATGTAGCCGAAGGCCGCAGAGCCGACCGTCTTGAAGAAGGCCGCGACCGGGGTGTTCATGCCGAAGTTGGACGGGTCGATGGTGTAATCGTCCAGCAGGAATGCAAGCGCGATCATGATGCCGCCGCCCACGACGAAGGGCAGCATATGGGAGACACCGTTCATCAGGTGCTTATATAAGGTATGGCCGATGGTGTCGCTTGCACCGGAATCCTCTTCCTGTGCCTGTGCGCCGCCCTTAGCGTGGTAGGTCGGAACTTCGCCGTGTGCGATTTTCTTGATCAGTTCTTCAGGCTTGTGGATGCCGTCATCGACGCGGGCGAAGATAACCGGCTTTCCGTCAAAGCGTGCCGTCTCCACATTCTTATCAGCCGCGATGATGATGCCGTCGCAGGCTGCGATCTCAGCCTTCGTCAGGACATTCTTTGCACCGTCCGAGCCGTTGGTTTCTACCTTGGTCGGCAGACCCAGCTTGTCGCCCGCCTTTGTCAGAGCCTCGGCCGCCATGTAGGTGTGAGCGATACCATTGGGGCAGGCGGTGACGGCCAAAATGCGGTAGCCGTCCTGCGGGATGGTCTGGTTGGTGAAGCTCTCCTCACCGAACTGTGCATCCTCCTGCGCGTCGATGGCCTCGAGGAACTCTGCCGGGGTCTTGGCCGCGTGCAGCTTTTCCACGAATTCCTCGTTCATCAACATCTGCATCATGCGGGCCAGCATGTCGACATGGAGACTGCCATTTTCGGGGGCAGCGATAGCAAACAGAAGGTCGGTCTTGCCGTCGTCCTCCTCGTTGTACTGGACAGGCTCGGTCAGGCGGAGTGCGGCCAGACTCGGGCGGGTGACGCAGGACGTCTTTGCGTGGGGGACGGTGATGCCGTTGTCAACGTAGGTCGAGGCCTCGGCTTCGCGGGCATAAAGGGCTTTCTTGTAGGCCTCGGTGTCGGTAATGTTGCCGTGGGTCGCCTGCAATTCCACCAGACGGTCGATGATCTCGGCCTGATTTTTTGCGGCCACATCCAGTGCGATGGACTTGGCGATAAACAATTCCGTGATACGCATAGGGTGTTTCTCCTCTCTTTAAATCTGCTCTAACAGCTTGTCGATATCCGCTTTCTTGGCGAGGCCGAGACTGAATGCAGTCGCACTGCCGCAGGCCGTGCCGAGACGAAGGGCGGTATCGTAACTTCCGGTCTGGAGATAGCCCGCCACAAAGCCGGCCACCATGCTGTCGCCTGCACCAACGCTGTTGACGACCTTTCCCTTGGGCGTTCCGATGCGGTGGACCTCGCCCTGCTCGTCCAGCAGAAGTGCGCCGTCGCCCGCCATACTGACGAGAACATTCCGTGCGCCCTTCTCCTGCAAGGTCTTTGCGGCGGCGACGATCTCTTCGTCGGTCTTGAGGACCTTGCCGACGATCTCACCCAGCTCGTGGTTATTGGGCTTGATGAGGAAGGGGTGATATTGCAGGACGTTCACCAGCAGGTCACGGGTGGCGTCGACCACAGCGCGGACGCCCTTTCCCTCCAGCCGCGCCAGCAGACGCTCGTAGGTCGTCTGGGACAGGCTGGCCGGGATGCTGCCCGCCAGGATCAGAACGTCATCTTTTTGCAAAGCGTCCAGCTTTTGCTCGAGGGCCTCCATCGCGCTTTCCGGGATGTCCGGGCCTGCGCCGTTCAGCTCGGTCTCCTGTCCGGCCTTGATTTTCACGTTGATGCGGGTCATTCCCTTTTCGAGGTGGATGAAGTCCGTCTCGATGCCCTGCGCGGTCAGACCCCGCTCGAGCCATGCGCCCGTCTCGCCAGCCACGAAGCCCAGCGCAACACTCTTGCAGCCCAGCTCAGCCAGAACACCGGACACGTTGATGCCCTTGCCGCCCAGCACACAATCCTCGCCTTTGGCGCGGTTGACCTCGCCGACCTCCAAGGGAGTATCCAGCCGCACAACATAGTCGATGGCCGGGTTGAATGTTACCGTGTAGATCATGCTTCTGTCTCCTTTACAAATGTGAATTGTTTATACTTGGGGTTCGGGCAGTGGTTCGTCAGAATCGCACCGCCATGCAATGCCGTGATGACTGCCGGATAGACCCGGGCGAACTTGGAATCGTCCACGAGGAACCACGCTTCCTTCGACCGTTGGACAGCCGCCGCTTTGACGGCCGCTTCCTCCGGGTCGGGGGTCGTGAAGCCTGCATCCAGCGAAACGCCGTTCGCGCCGAGGAAGGCTTTCGTGAAGTTGTACTGCTGTAGGCTCTGCAGTGCCGCCGACCCGATGATGGCTTCCGTGTTGGGGCGGAGCAGTCCGCCGGGCAGGAACACCCGACATCCCTTCTGCGCCAGAATACGGGCATGGGCGACGCCGTTCGTCAGGTAGCTTGCCTCCAACGCTGCGCCGCTGACAGCTCTTGCAACGGCCAGCGTCGTTGTTCCGGCATCGAGAAAGACGAAATCCGACGCCGTAATGAGAGAAGCCGCCGCCTTTGCGATGCTTTGCTTCTGGGCGATGGCAAGCGATTCCTTTGCGCTCATGCTTGGCTCGTCGGCCAAGAACTGGCTGTCCGGCAGAGTCGCACCGCCATGAACTTTATTCAGCTTTCCCTGTCGGGCAAGCTCGTTGAGGTCGCGGCGGATGGTGGATTCGCTGGCGTTCATCGCTTCGCAAAGCTCCTGAACGGTCGCCGTCCGCTTTTCGGCCAGAAGATTTAAGATCAGACCGAACCGCTCTTCTGCTAACACCTTCGGTCACCTCCATTTGACTGATTTTGATTGAATGTGAAGCGTTTTGCTTGTTTCTGGTTTTATTATAGCAGACTTTCCGTCAAAATCAATTATATTCCGTCAACTTCGCGCACAAATTTTCTCCTCGAAATTTGGATAGGTTGCACAGACGGTGGGATACAAGAAGGGCCAGGGAACGCATTTGCATTCTCTGGCCCTTCCTTATCTTATATATTATTTACGCATCCGAACGGGAATAGGCATTCTTCATGCCGCTGCTGAGCTCAAACAGAACCTTGTCCAGTGTATCCGAAGCGTGTTTCTTGAGTGCCTTTGCAATAGCCTCGTTGCCCGCTTCACGCAGAACCGCACGCTTGGCGGCATCCGGTTCAGCCTTCTGCAGGTTGTCGTATTCCTTTACGAGCGCACGGGTGGCCGACAGAACGGCCAGCTCATACCGCTCGATGTGGAACAGCGACTTGCCATAGCTGGCGTCGGCCATTGCCGCGATCATCCGGCTGACCCAATAGAAGCTGTCGGTGGAGACTTCGCCCGTGGTGCAGGACAGATAATCCGGCGTGGTGTTCACATTCGCATAGAAGGGAACCATCGTGTTGAACGCATTGGACGCGTAGGCGATCCACTCGATGGCACGATACTCCTCCGGAACGTCCGGGCGCATCTGGATGAGTGCCACAAAATCGTTTCGGTTGATGCCGATGGAGCGGTACGCGCCCTTCATGGACGGGTCGCCGTAGCTGGCATACGGGTCGTAGGGCGTGCCCTGATAGTGCGAGGACAGCAGATACTTGACATCCTCGGGCGTGACCTTCTTTTCTGGCACCATGCACCACGGAAGGTCGTCCGAACGGGGCGTGAAGTCGGCGTTTGCACTGTCCCAAACTTTGGTGTGCGGGTTCAGATAGCGGAGCATGTACCATGCGCGGGGCGTGTTATACACATGGTCGGCGTCCTCATGGCTGCCAAAGGCGTCGCGGGGATTCAGCACGCCATCCATCGACAGGTCGAGGTGGTTTTCTGCAATGAACTCCTTCAAATCTGCCGAGCACATGTAGTTTTTCTGTTCACCATAAGCATCCACAAGGTCGAACTTGTCGATGCCCAGCTGATTTGGCATGACGACATAGACGTCATCCGGAACACGGCGTGCCATCCAATGATGTCCGCCGATGGTCTCCAGCCACCAAATTTCATCGACGTCCTGAAATGCGATGCCGTTCATCTCGTAAGTGCCGTAGGTCTCCAGCAGACTGCCGAGACGCTGGACACCCTCGCGTGCCGAGTGGATGTAGGGCAGTACGAGATAAACGATGTCCTCCTCGCCGATGCCGCCGGGAACTTCCGGCTGACCGTCCTTTGCGGGCTGATACACGACCAGCGGGTCAGCCCCCAGAACGCGGGGATTCGAGGTGATGGTCTCGGTAGCCGTCATGCCGACATTGGCCGCGTTGACGCCCGAAGCTGCCCAGATGCCCTTTCCCTCGACCGCGTTCGGCATGGCCGTCATCCGCATCGGGTTGCCGGGAAGCGGGACTTCGACGTGGGAGATCACCGATTTGTAGACCGCCGGGTGCTCCTCCGGCTGCACGACCACGAATTTTTTGGCCGTGAAATGGCCCGAACCAGAATCATCGTTGCGGGCGATCATGGTCGAGCCATCATAAGAAGCGTTTTTACCAACTAAAATTGTAGTACAAGCCATTTTCTTGTCCTCCGAAAATCATTTACGTCGGTTTGCTGAGACTATTGTAAATCATTTCGGAGAAATGTCAATCAGATGATCTCATACTGGAAGTATTCGCACTTGAGCTTGCTGCCGACTTCAATTTCCGGCGGCAGAAGTGCCAGCGCGACCGGATTCAGCTCGTCGCTCTCAATGTCGGTGCGGCGTAGATTGACATAATCGCCGTCAAAACTGACGACTTCATAATACCAAGGACCCATGTTTGTCTCCTTAACGACTTAAATTAGAACTATCAAAATTTACCAATCGCGAATCTTTTGTGACATGACCAATACGACCTGAATATTTTGTTTCAAAGTCAACGATATCTGTTCCAACAACATCAACAAACCGAATCGTAATCGAGCCGACCTTTTCCGGGTCTGTACTTGACGGACGGTCACCCTTCAATATCAAATAGACCGAACCTGTCGGAGTATCCTCTTCGGTAGCAAACTCTTTTGACTCGCTCAGGTAGAGCGCGTCGTACTCATCGCCTGAACCATTATGTTCAGAGTTGAAACTTCCGGTATACTTTTTATTGCTGCTAAATTGAAAATCCACACCTACAGGTGCAAGACTGGTATTTGATACTTTAATTTGGTTAAATGTTTCGTTCGTATAATCCCATCCGCTGCCGAACTTGTAACGGAAGCCCATATCATTCCATGAGATATTCACTGTATAGACAGGCTCTTCATAGGAAGCGTAAACATCGAATTTTGTCTCGGACTTATCGGTTTCATCAGTGCGCAACCAAGCATTTCCCGATGCTGCCAAAACCGGAATCGCCGTTTCCAACGCAAGGATCCCCGCGAAAATCAACATGCTGAGCCGTCT
>CAVJGY010000077.1:0-6243 GCA_963648915.1 Acutalibacteraceae bacterium
GCAAGAGCGTACCGCCCCTCGCAGCCATCAAGACCCCGCTCCGCGACGGCGACATCGAACGCCCGGATGACCCTGCATACGCCCATGCCTACTTCATCAACGCCAACTCCGCTACCGCTCCAGGCATCGTGGATGCTGACCGTAATCCCGTGCTGACCCGCTCCGAGGTCTACTCCGGCGTGTACGGCCGCGCCAGCATCAACCTGTATGCCTTTAATAGCAACGGCAACAAGGGCATCGCCTGTGGCCTGAACAACCTGCAGCTCATCCGTGCCGGAGAGCCGCTCGGCGGCAAGGCAAGCGCAGAGTCCGACTTTGCAACCGATGACGACGAGGATTTCCTCGGTTAAGACAAGGGAGGTAAAACACTATGACAACGATTCAGACCATTCTCATCGCCGTTCTCCTGTTCGCATGGGTATGCATCAGCATCAGCTTTCTGGTAACGGCAATCCAGACCTTCATCTATGACCGCAAGCGTGAAAAGCGCGAGAAGGAGCAGGCTGCCCGTGACCTTGAGTACCATACCCGACGTATGGCAGACCTTGAGAAATAAGTATCCCACCCGTGGGCGGCGGAGCGATCTGCCGCCCTATTGGGGTAAGCGAAAGGACCGGTGAATATGAAAACTTTCTCAATTGACATTGAGACTTACAGCGATCAGCCGCTTGCGAAAACCGGCGTCTATCGCTATGTAGAATCACCTTTATTTGAAATTTTGCTGTTTTCCTACAGCGTGGACGGCGGCAACGTGCAGCAGGTCGACCTTGCCTGCGGAGAACAGATCCCCGCCGAGGTCATATCGGCGCTGACAGACGATTTCGTAATCAAGTGGGCATTCAACGCAAACTTTGAACGCATTTGTCTGTCACGCTTTCTTGGGCTCCCGACCGGGGATTACCTTAAACCGGACACATGGAAGTGTTCTATGGTCTGGGCAGCCACAATGGGTCTGCCGCTTTCTTTGGAAGGTGTCGGTGCTGTGCTCGGCCTTGAAAAGCAGAAGCTGACCGAAGGAAAGGAACTCATCAAATATTTCTGTCAGCCCTGTACGCCTACCAAGTCCAACGGGCAGCGTACTCGCAATCTTCCGGCTCATGCCCCGGATAAGTGGCTGGCGTTCAAAAAATACAACATCCGCGATGTGGAGACCGAGATGTCCATCCAGGCTCGGCTTGCCAAATATCCCGTGCCGGACAGCGTGTGGGACGAATACCACCTCGACCAGGAAATCAATGACCGCGGTGTGGCTCTGGATATGGAACTGGTGCGGCAGGCCATTCAGATGGACGGCCGATCCCGCTCGGAACTGACCCAGGCAATGAAGGAATTGACCTCTTTGGAGAATCCCAATTCCGTGCAGCAGATGAAGGGGTGGCTCTCTGAGAAAGGCTTGGAAACGGACACCCTGGGCAAAAAGGCTGTCGCTGAAATGCTGAAGACGGCACCGCCGGAATTGCAGACCGTTCTGACGCTCCGTCAGCAGCTTGCCAAGTCCTCGGTAAAGAAATACCAGGCGATGGAGACCGCAGTCTGCGCCGATGGTCGTGCCAGAGGTATGTTCCAATTCTACGGAGCCAACCGCACGGGAAGATGGGCGGGTCGCATCATTCAGATGCAGAACCTTCCGCAGAACCATTTGGATGACCTTGCCGAAGCCCGTGGTCTTGTCCGCAGCGGTGACTTCGAGGGCGTGGAAATACTCTACGAGGATGTGCCGGATACGCTCTCCCAGCTGATCCGCACCGCATTCGTTCCCCTGGATGACCGAAAGTTCATCGTTGCCGACTTTTCTGCCATCGAAGCCCGCGTCATTGCGTGGCTTGCAGGCGAGGAATGGCGGCAGAAGGTCTTTGCGGACGGTAAGGATATCTACTGTGCATCTGCCAGTCAGATGTTTGGTGTCCCCGTGGAAAAGCACGGCATCAACGGTCACCTTCGGCAGAAGGGCAAAATCGCAGAATTGGCTCTGGGCTACGGTGGATCTGTCGGTGCGTTGAAAGCGATGGGCGCTTTGGATATGGGGCTGACGGAAGAAGAACTGCCACCACTGGTGGATGCGTGGCGGCAGGCCAATCCCAATATCACAAAGCTGTGGTGGGATGTTGACCGCGCCGCTATGGAAGCTGTGCGCTATAAGCACGCCAATGAGACCCACGGCATTGTGTTCTCCTGCAAAAGCGGAATGCTCTTTATCACGCTCCCGTCCGGCAGACAGCTTTCCTATGTAAAGCCCAAGATCGGAATCAACAAATTCGGTGGTGACTGTATCACCTATGAAGGTGTCGGCAGCACAAAAAAGTGGGAGCGGCTGGACAGCTACGGTCCCAAGTTCGTGGAAAATATCGTGCAGGCAACAGCGAGGGATATCCTCTGCTATGCGATGCAGACCCTCCGCTGCTGTTCCATCGTGATGCATATCCACGATGAAGTGGTCATCGAAGCTGACCGCCGTATGTCTTTACAGGCAGTCTGCGACCAGATGGGCAGAACCCCACCCTGGGCAAAGGGGCTGCAGCTTCGTGCCGATGGCTACGAAACAGATTTTTATAAAAAAGATTGATGATTTTGTGTTCAAGATGGGCTTTCACCTCCAGTGGGTAGTAGAGATGGCGGTGAAGCCCATCGTGAAAGGAGTCCTGTATGAGTATAGATAAATTCAACAGCGAGGGTTATTACGACCCTACCGCATACGAAGCCCTGTCCACTGTAGAAAAAGAGGAACGGGCGCTTCGCGCATTTCGGCCTATCGTGTATATCTGTTCTCCCTATGCCGGAGAGATTGAAAAGAACGTCAAGGCCGCCCAGGAATACAGCCGCTTTGCGGTGGACAAGGGGTATATCCCCATAGCACCGCATCTGCTGTTTCCCCAATTTCTGAATGATGCCAACCCAAAAGAGCGACAGCTTGGTCTGTTTTTCGGCAACGCCCTTATGAGCAAATGCTCTGAGGTCTGGGTGTTCGGCAGTCGCATCTCTGCCGGTATGGAAGCAGAAATCAACCGTGCCAAGTGGAAGAACTACCGCTTGCGTTATTTTACTGAAACCTGTGAGGAGGTACACCATGTTTGCAGTCACTGAAGGAGCCAGAAAAGTGTACGGTAAGGAAGTCACTACCTACACCAGAGAAATTTATAGTGCCAATGTCCTGGAAGTCGAAGCCGGAACCAACGGATTTCAGGGTGGCGATAGCGGTCACGGCAGCCGGGCCTACATCCGCATCGAGGATATGGGTTCTACCGATATTCGTGTCAATCCCCTGGGGCGTGACGGCGATGAAGGATTTGAACTGTTCCTCGGCGGCGACTGTGAACTGGAGACGATGATCCGTGCGCTCAAGTTCATCACCAAAGTCCTGGAGGATGGTGTCAAGGAGGTGTTTGACTGATGTTCACCCTTTACAGTGCAGATTTTATCAATGCCCCCAGCAACTGCTCCTATCCGCACAAAACGGAAGTGAAGGATGCTACGGATCTGGCTACCGCAGTTGGCCGCGACTATGTGTGTGCCGAGTATATGAACCATTACCGCAATGGTGAAAACTTCCTCGGCTCGGACTGCTTGCCCGTGGACTGTGACAACGACCATTCTGAGAACCCTGGCGATTGGGTCACTCCGGCTGATGTCCAGGCGGCTTTTCCCGGCATCACCTTCGCCGTTCATTACAGCCGCTTTCATATGCGTGAGAAAAACGGAAAACCCGCTCGTCCCAAGTTCCATGTGCTGTTTCCCATTGAGTACATGACGGATGCTGCCGCCTACAGCGAAATGAAAAAGCTGGTCAATGCCATTTTCCCGTATTTCGACACCAAGGCTCTGGATGCCGCCCGATTTTTCTTCGGAACGGCAGACCCCCAGGTAGAGATTTTCCCCGGCCAGATGACTTTGAGCGAATATCTGTCGGGCGATGACTTTGATTCCGATATGGGCGGCGGTTCTCACGGTGGAAACCAGGTCATTCCCGAAGGAAGCCGTAATGCCACTATGTCCCGTTTCGCCGGTCGCGTCATCAAAAAGTACGGCGACAACGATACCGCATTTCAGTGCTTTATGGAAGAAGCGGATAAATGCACCCCTCCGCTGGAACAGCAGGAACTGATGACCATCTGGCACTCCGCCCAGAAGTTTTATGCCAAGGTGCAACAGCAGGACGGCTATGTTCCTCCTGAACTGTATAACGATGATAACTCCTATAAGCCAGACGATTTCTCCGATGTCGGACAGGCCGAGGTGCTGGCAAAGCACTTCTCTGGGGAACTGCGTTATTCTCCGGCAACCCACTACATTCGCTACAACGGCCGTTACTGGCAGGAAACCGAACCCGGTGCGCAGGCTGTTGCCCACGAACTGACCCGCCGCCAACTGAAAGAAGCATCTGCAGATATGTTATCTGCCCTTACTGCTCTCAAAGATTGCGGCGCACAGAACATTCTGGACAACAACAGTAAAGCCAAGGCCGAGGGCATGATGAGCGATGAGCAGATGGAAGCCTATAAAGCATTCCTCGCGGCAAAAGCGTATCAGTCCTATGTCATTCAGCGCCGCGCTTCCAAGAACATCACCGCCACGCTGAAGGAGTCGCGTCCTATGCTCGAAATTACTCCGCAGGATCTGGATGCCAATCCGTACTTGCTCTGCACCCCAGATGCCACCTATGACCTGCGTCTCGGTATGGCGGGTGCAAGGGAGCATTCGCCGGAGGACTTCATCACCAAAACGACTACCGTTTCTCCCAGCGACCGTGGCAAACAGATCTGGCTCGACTGCCTGGACACCATTTTTTGCGGTGACCAGGAACTCATCGACTATGTGCAGATGATCTGCGGTCTCGCCGCCGTTGGCAAGGTCGAGGTCGAAGCCCTCATCATTGCATACGGCTGTGGTCGCAACGGAAAGTCTACCTTTTGGAACTCCGTGTCCCGCGTCTTGGGTCTGTACAGCGGCAACATCTCTGCTGATACGCTGACCTTCGGATGCCGCCGTAATGTGAAGCCGGAAATGGCCGAGGTCAAGGGTAAGCGTCTGCTCATCGCCGCCGAGATGCAGGAAGGCGCTCGGCTGAACGATTCCACCGTCAAGCAGCTCTGCTCTGTCGATGACATTTTTGCAGAAAAGAAGTACAAAGACCCCTTCAGCTTTTCTCCCAGCCACAGTCTGGTACTGTACACCAACCATCTGCCCAAGGTCAGTGCATCCGATGACGGTACCTGGCGCCGCCTTATCGTTATCCCGTTTAATGCCAAGATTGAGGGCAAGAGCGACATCAAAAATTACGGTGACTACCTGTATCAGAACGCTGGCGAGAGCATTCTGACCTGGGTCATCGAAGGGGCCAAAAAGGTCATCGCCCTGGGGTACAAATTCCCCGTTCCGGCAAGTGTACAGAAAGCCATTGATGATTACCGCGCCCAGAACGACTGGTTCGGCAACTTCCTCGATGAGAAGTGCGAGGTCGGCAACACCTACCGTGAGAGTTCCAATGCCTTGTACCAGGCATACCGCAACCATTGCATGGACACCAATGAATATGTCCGCAGCACCGCTGACTTCTATACAGCCCTTGAGGGTGCGGGATTTGACCGCATTAAGGTCAAAAACAAGCGTTTTATCAAGGGTGTGCGCCTGAAGCCTGATGATGCGGACGGTGAGGATTTCCTCAACTGACAGACCACTGGGTTAACCTCTATTAAGGTCATTTACAAAAAGTCCTCTTAGGGGAAATTTTTATAAAAAAGCCATAAGAAAAAGTCTTGTATATGACCTTCAACGAGGTTAACCCAGACCATAAAAACCTACAGGAGAAAGCAATATGAGAGAAAAAATGATTGAGCAAAAATTAACGCTGATGGTAAAAAAGCGTGGTGGCATCTGTCCGAAGTTCGTGTCTCCTGGATATGATGGGATGCCCGACCGAATTGTTCTTCTGCCTGGTTGCCATTTTGCCTTTGTGGAAGTCAAGGCTCCCGGCGAAAAGCCCCGCCCACTCCAGCTTTCACGGCACAAATTACTACGCAGACTCGGTTTCCGTGTATATGTCCTGGATTCCGAAGAAAAGATTGGAGGTGTCCTTGATGAGATACAAACCGCATGACTACCAGGCTTATGCCATCGACTATATCGAGACCCATCCCATTGCCACCGTGTTCCTGGATATGGGTCTTGGCAAAACGAGCATCACCCTCACCGCCATCAACGACCTGCTGTTCGACAGCTTCGAGGTGCATCGGGTGCTGGTCATCGCAC
>CAVJGY010000078.1:0-6191 GCA_963648915.1 Acutalibacteraceae bacterium
CATCTAATCGTCGCGTACATTTGGTCTCCTTACTCTTAAGTATCCTCTTTTGGGGTTCTGCAATCGTCGGGCTATCGGATATGAGTCTTTCTGGAAACCTCGGCGCACTCATCATTTGTTTGCTTTTCGGTTTGATTTTTCTTGCAAGTGCTTTTGAATACAATCTAGTCATTACTACATCAGCTGGCCTTGAAAGAAAGATGAATTTTCTTTCCTTTGAGAAGTCAAAAGCACTTCAGCTAGAAAAAGCACTTAACACGATGATTTCTAATCGCTTGGATGATACAAATAATCGTCAACAAACCGACCGTATCATTGAAGCAATCAACAACAAATAAGGCTTACAACAACACCCCCGTCTCTCCGGATCACCGGAATGAGACGGGGGTGTATTTTTGTTTCTTCTTTTGGAAAAACAACTTACAACATCTTAGAGAGGAACGCCTTCAGGCGGGGATGCTTGGGGTTGGAGAACAGTTCCTTCGGCGGCTCATCCTCCACGATGCGGCCTTCATCAATGAAGATGACGCGGTTGGAGACTTCACGGGCGAAGCCCATCTCGTGGGTGACGACCAGCATGGTGATGCCGGTATGTGCCAGCTCCTTCATCAGCTCCAGAACCTCGCCGACCATCTCGGGGTCAAGGGCACTGGTCGGCTCGTCGAAAAGGATGACGTCCGGGTCCATTGCCAGAGCGCGGGCGATGGCGATGCGCTGCTGCTGACCGCCGGACAAGCTCTTCGGGTAAGCGTCGGCCTTATCGGACAGGCCGACACGAGCCAGAAGCTCGTCGGCACGCTTGGAGGCCTCCTCCTTGTTCTTGAGCTTGAGCAGCTCAGGGGCAAGGCAGAGGTTCTTTTTGACGGTCAGGTGCGGGAAGAGGTTGAAGTGCTGGAACACCATGCCCATCTTCTGGCGCACCGAGTCGATGTGTGCTTCATCGACCTCCGTGCCCTCGAACTTGATGCTGCCGCCCGTCGGGATCTCCAGACGGTTCAGGCAGCGCAGGAAGGTGGACTTGCCGCAGCCAGAGGGTCCGATTAGACAGACCACATCGCCGCGATAGATGTCGATGTCGATGCCCTTGAGGACGTCGAGGGTCGGGGTGGGCTGCTTTGCGCCCGGCTTTTTTTCGCCGCCGTAGGTTTTTGTCAGACCACGGACTTCCAAGATCTTATCGGTCACTTTGTGCCAGCCTCCTCTCGAATTTACCCAGCAGCCATGTAAACAGCATGACAAGGATCAGATAGATGATCGCAACGCCGCAGAGCGGGAACATTGCTTCATAGGTACGGTTCATGATGCCCTGTGCCGCATACAGCAGCTCCTTGCCGCCGATGACGGTGATCAGCGAGGTGTCCTTGAGCAGGATGATGAACTCGTTGCCCAGTGCCGGCAGAACGGCACGGATGGCCTGCGGGATGATGATGACGACCATCGTCGTCATGTAGTTCAGACCCAGACTGCGGCCCGCTTCCATCTGGCCCGGGTCAACGGCCATCAGACCGCCGCGGATGATCTCGGAAACATACGCGCCCGAGTTGATGCCCAGTGCCAGTGCGCCGACCATCGTAAAGTTGCGGCTGTTCGCGAAAATAACCATGCTCATGATGAGCAGCTGGACCATCATAGGCGTGCCGCGGATGATGGTGGTGTAGATCTGGCAGATGGCATTGAAGAAGCCCAGAGCCGGGTTCTTCCGGCCGGGACGCTGCTGGTCGTGCGCAACGCGGACCAGAGCGACCACGCTTCCCAGAACAACGCCCAGTGCCAGAGCAATGGCAGTGACGAGGAGCGTCGTGCCGACGCCCTCGATGTACTGCAGCCAGCGGTCCTTCAGGATGAATGCCTGATAAAACTTGAGGAAAATATCCTGCCAGAAGTTGAGCTTTGTTCCGCCTTTCAGCAGCTCGCTCAGCAGTTCGTATTGTGCGGCCATTCGCATCCTCACTTTCTGATTTTGTTAGAATTTTGTAACCTGTTTTTTCCAAAAAAGGAGAGGAGTCCCAATGGGACGCCTCCCCATCTTGCAGAAGCAGTCTGCTGATTATTCAGCAGAGATGTACTTGTCCACGATGGACTGCAGAGTGCCGTCAGCGGTCAGCTCCTCGAGAGCGGCATTGATGGCATCCTCCAGAGCGGTGTTGCCCTTTGCCATACCGATGGCGTAATCCTCTTCTGCGTAGCTGGTCTCCAGGATCACCAGACCCGGATTTGCAGCGACGAACTCCTGAGCAGGAGCGTTGTCGATGACAACTGCGTCGACCTGACCGTTGTTCAAAGCCTGAACTGCAGTCAGACCATTGTCGTATGCGACAACTGCGTCATCGCCGAAGTCATCGGAGCAGTAGATGTAGCCGGTCGTGCCACGCTGGGTGCCGATCTTCTTGCCGGCGAGGTCGTCGGGAGAAGCGATGTCAGAGCCCTCGGGAACGATGATGGACTGGATACCGGTAGCGTAGCTGTCGGAGAAGTCCATGACATTCTTGCGCTCGTCGGTGACGGTGACGCCAGCCATGACGATGTCGGCCTTACCCTGCTGAACGCTCAGCAGTGCAGCGTCGAAGTCCATGTCGTCGATCTGCAGCTCGAGGCCCAGCTTGTCAGCGATGGCCTGAGCGGTCTCAACATCGATGCCCTCGAAGTCGCCTGCATCGGTGGTCATCTCATACGGAGGGAAGGCAGCGTTGGTAGCCATGGTCAGCTTGCCAGCCTCAACGGTGGTCAGCTCAACGGCAGCTGCGCTGGAGGAAGCAGCCTCGCTGGAAGCAGCTGCACTGCTTGCAACGGAAGAAGCGGTGCTGGAAGAAGAGCCACCGCAGGCGGTCAGTGCCAGAGCAGCAACGCTCAGGCCAGCAGCAGCCAGAAAGCTGCGACGAGAGATCTTTTTCATATTCAAACACTCCTCTGATGAATTGTATAATCTTTCAGTCTCCGGTACGACGCGATTCATCGAAAATCCAGAGAGTGTGTTTAGTATAAGTTGTACAAATTCAAAAGTCAAGTGTTGTGCAATAATTCCGTAAAATTGAAACCGAATTGAGAACAATTATGCAGAAACCAGGGTTTTTGATGTGAATATATACAGACGAAACCTCTCAGTCTGCTTCGCAGACAGACTCCTCCCTTTGTCGCTTCGCGACATCTCCCTCCGGCCGGAGGGAGTCTTTCCTCAGAGTGAGAGCCATTGGCATGTCGGGCAGCTCAGAGCGCAAAATATCAGTCTGTGCGCCCTGCTGTTTCAATCAGAGCGTCCTTGCGATTTCTTCCCTGCTCCGCTTCGGGACACAATAATCGCGGTTCTCGTCCAGATAATACTTCACGCCCGTCTCGGCGGTCAGGGGAACGACGTGGGATTCATGGGCCGGATAGCCGAACGCCACCATGAAGGCCAGTTTTTCCGGCTCGTGGATGTCCAGCAGCTCCGTCAGGGCAGGGCGGTTGATCGCACCCATGATGCAGCTGCCGACGCCCGAATCCCATGCGGCCATCGTCATATTTGCCAGCGCAATTCCCGTATCGGTGTTCAGGTCACCGGAAATGGAGGTATCCTGCAAAACCGCCACATATAAAGTAGGCTGTTCGTTTTCCTTGGGTGTTCCCTGCTCCGGCGGCAGATAGGCTGCCCACTTGACGAGGGGCTGGACTTTCGCCACCATCTCAGGGCTCTGGACGACCACCAGCCGGACGGCCTGACGGTTCGCACCGCAGGAAGACAGCCGGACAGCCTCCACGATATCCTCCACGACGTTCTGGGGCACAGCCTTCTGTTCAAAGCGGCGGTACGTCCGCCGGGTCTGCATTTTTTCCATCATTGACATGAGCAATTTCTCCTTTATATCAATTTACCCTTGACCGCAGAGCACGACAGCTGTCCTTTTTTGCAGAAAGCTGCCCGGCCTGCCAATGGCTCCACTCTGGGAGAGCTGTCTGCGAAGCAGACTGAGAGGGCGGTTAAGTCCAGTATAACATTTGTGATATTTCGATGCAAGGTGGGAAATCCGTTGACAGAAAATCCCTGCAAATGGTATACTATTGGCAGAAAAATCAGCGCAATATCGGTCATTTAGACCAAATTTAACCGCGCTGCCCTTTGTTCTGAAAGGGAGAAAGGAACCGCTATGAAAACTACCGCAATGAAAACGCTTGCCATGCTGGGTCTTTCTGCCTGCATTCTGGTCGGAAGTGCTGTTTCCGGTTTTGCGGCAGAGCCGAGCGGCTCGCAAAAGGACCAAGAGGAATGTGAACACAAGTGGAAGTACGAAACGGAGGTCAAGAACACCTGCATCGAGACGAGCTACCTCTACCGGAACGCCGACGGCACGACCCAGACCATCACCCTCTGCCCGGCCTGCGGTCAGGAGGGAAAGGTCGGCGTGTGGGACCCCGACAACGCCCAGCTCCGTGAGGTGACAGGCGTCTCCTCGAACTTCTCCAACCTGACCGTTCACACCGGAACGCTCCACAATGGCATGAACGTGATGACCGTCGCGTTCTACTACCCCGAAAAGACCGAGAAGCGGATCTGTGAGCTCTGCAAGCTGGTCGAAACGCTCGACCACTCGGACAGCCGCTTCATGGCCTCCGACATCGAGGCTTCCATCTCCCTTCCGAAGGAAGTCGTCGAGAATTATGACCTGATGCTCGTCAACGCAGACGGCACGGAGACCAAGCTGGATGTCTCCCTCGGCGAGAAGCAGGCTTCCCTCACTCTGAACATGGCTTCCGGCGCACAGCTCATCCATCTGGTCGCAAAGGGGTAAAAAATCTTTCTTTTTCCTGTTGACAAATCCCATCGAGTTGATTAGAATAAAGGCAATATCACAAAAATGGCTGTGAAGAGAAGAGTAAGCTTTCGCATTGAGCCTTCCAGAGAGCCCGGTCGGTGGAAAAGGGCAGGAAACAGGGAGCTGAAAATGGTCTCGGAGCTGCGCAGACGAAGAGCAAGAGTTCTAAGTCTGCGACGGGTGCGCCCGTTAAAGCGTCCGGCTGTAAGCTGAATCTCATTGTGGAGATTCCGCCGCAGCTTCGAGGCTGACATCCGCAAGGATGCAGCAAAACAAGGTGGTACCACGGAAGATTTCTGCTTCCGTCCTTGCAGGGCGTTGCCCGGTGAGGACGGGAGCTTTTTTATTTCTTCCGGACGCGCAGAGGTGCGGGTCTGTGCCGCACAGCGCGAAAAAGCAAATTTTTTATTCAAACGTAGAGAGGGAAAAGATTATGATTACTCGTCGCGATTTTCTGAAAGTTTCTGGTGTTGCAGCTGCCGCTGCTGCTCTGACCGCCTGCGGTGGTTCTTCTTCCACCGCAAGCAGCACTTCTTCTGCTGCTTCCAGCACCGCCGCATCCTCTGCCGCTGCTAAGCTGGACAAAATCTCTGTCGCTGTCCCCAACGACACCACCAACGAGGCACGTGCTCTGACCCTGCTGGAGAAGAACGGCTTCTTCAAGCTGAAGGCTGACGCAGGCATCACCGCCACTAAGAACGACATCGAGGAGAACCCGCTGAACGTCTCCATCGACGAAGTCGAGGCTGCTCAGGTCCCCAACGTCCTGCAGGATGAGGATTACGCTGTCATCAACTCCAACTACGCCATCTCCGCTGGCCTCGACCCGATGACCGACGCTCTGGCAATGGAGGACGGCACTTCTGCTTACGTCAATGTTCTGGTCTGCAAGGAGGGCAACGAGGACGACCCGAAGATCAAGGCTCTGGTCGCTGCTCTGGAGAGCCAGCAGGTCAAGGACTTCATGGTCGAGAACTACAAGGGCGCAGTCGTTTCTGTCGTTGAGAACCCCACCGACGGCTACGATCCCGACATCGACTACGACGCACTGAACGGCCAGACCGTCAGCTGCGCTGCTACCCCCGCTCCTCACTGCGAGGTTCTGGAGGTCTGCAAGGAGATCCTCGCCGCAAAGGGTATCACGCTGGACATTCAGGAGTACGACGACTATGTGATCCCCAACACCGTTGTTGAGGACGGTCAGGTCGACACCAACTACTTCCAGCATCAGCCGTATCTGGACAACTTCAATGAGGAGAAGGGCACCCACCTCGTCACCGTCGCCGGCATCCATGTCGAGCCGATGGGCATCTACGGCGGCAAGCAGGACAGCCTCGCACCCATCGAGGGCTAAGACCCTACTAAGGAGTAAATCGTGATCGAGATCAAACACCTTTCCAAGAC
>CAVJGY010000079.1:0-2545 GCA_963648915.1 Acutalibacteraceae bacterium
AGAACCTGAATCTAACGCGTCTGCCAATTCCGCCATATCCGCATATTTTGTTTTGTGTTTGAGCTGTTCGGCTCGGAACGATAATTATTATACCATGAACAAGAAAAATGTCAAGCATATTCTGCAAATTTCTTTGAACAAATTTTTCGCTGAAATTTGTCCACTTCGTACAGAGGTAATGGGGCGAAAAGTTCACGGAAATATGATACAATAGAAACTACGTCCAGCGGATGTGAGGCGGGCGGAAAAACGAAGGGAACGAGGCAACTGGAATGTTCAACATTTTGATCTTTATCATGGGTGCGGGCATCATGTTTTACATGGCCCTGCGCAGTGTGATGCGGCGGCGGAAGCTGGCGGCGAAGGGCGAGAAGGTCACAGCGCGGGTCGCCGGGACAGCGCAGAGCAGGGATGGCGCGGCCTATGTGCTGGAATTTGAGACGGCGGGCGGAGTGCACCATCTGCACTATCCGAAGGCCGCGAAAGGCAAGGGCTTTGCGGTCGGCGCAGAGGTGACCCTGCTGTACGACCCGGACGATTTGGAAAACATGTACGTCGAGGGCGACCGGGCGGTTCTGGGTGCAGAGATTTTGTACGCTGTCCTTGGTGTTGTGCTGCTGCTCCTGATGGTGAGCTTTGTGCAGTGGTAAGGAGGAAAACCATGAAACTGGAACATTTTGGGATGGCCGAGCCGGGGGACTGCCGGGTGGTTTTCACGGCTGACGCCACAGAACTGGAGCGGGCAGTTGAGGCGGAAAAAGCCGCAGAGAATGCCCCGCAGGACGAAGAAGATTTATTGACAGCGGCGGTCAACCGGGCAATTCTGGAAGGTTTTTCACCATTGTATGCGGAATTGTTGAAAGAGCACAGCCTGATTCCGGTCACAGACCCGGATTTTGAGCTGCTGGCGGTCAACCAATCTGAGGGCTTCCGGGCAGGAGCACAGTTTTTTGCGCTTCCGCCGCTGACCCTTGGCCGGGATACTGGATTCACCCAGCCGATTCGTCCGCGTCCCATCCGTCCGCTGACGGTGGAGCTGGAAATCAACCGGCATCACGGCGACGAGGACCGTGCCGCCGATGCCGCAGACAAGCAGGCCTTGCGAGAGCGGGTGACGCAGGAGATCTACGCCCAACGCTGTATGCAGGCGAAAAAGCTGGCTGAGCAGGAGTTGATCTTTCAGCTGGGCGCAGAGGTCACGGGTGCGCTCCCGAAGCAGCTGGTCGCGGGCAATTACTTCGCCGAACAGCGGCGGTTCAACCTGAGCTTGCAGGCGAACGGCATCAACTTCGACCAATACTTAAAGGTGCAGAATCAGACCGTCGAGGAATTCCGTGTGTCCCTCCACGCACAGGCGGAACAGAAGCTCCGCAGCCGGTTAGGACTGCTGCTGGTCGCCGAACGGGAGGGCTTCTGGCCGACCGAAGAGGAGGTCAAGGCGGAGCTTGCGAACTGGAACGCCAAGGCATACGGCGAGCACACCTTCCCATCCAACGACGAGCGAAAAGTCCGCCAGCATCTCGCGACCAGCCGCGCCGCCGCATTTGTCATCTCCCACTCGACTCTGCTCCCGCCGCCGGAGAAGCCGGTGGTGCAGGAGGCATAACAGAAAGGACGAACCATGAGCAGAATCAAAATTGCGTTTTTTGACATCGACGGCACGCTGATCGACATCGAGAAAAAACACATCACCGACAAAACGCTGGAAACGCTCCATCGGCTGCAGGACAACGGCATCCTCATCTGCATCGCGACGGGCCGCGCCCCGGCAGAGCTGCCGAAGATCGAAGGTGTGAAGTTCGACGCCTTCCTGACCTACAACGGTTCGTACTGCTACAACGACCAGCAGACGATTTTCAGCAATCCCATCCAGCCCGAGGATGTGCGCACCATCCTGCGCAACGCGACGGAGCGGGGACGTTCGGTGATGCTGGCGACCAAAGACCGTCTGGCCGCGAACGGCCGGGACAAGGACTTGGTGGACTATGCGGCCATCGCGAATATCGAGGTCAAGGTCGCGGACGACTTTGACGAGGTGCTGAACGAGACGATCTATCAGCTCATGGTCGGCGGTCGGGAGGATGAGTACGACGCGCTGATGAAGGGCGTCCAGCACGCGAAAATCGCGGCATGGTGGGACAGAGCGATGGACATCATCCCGGCCAACGGCGGAAAGGGCATCGCTGTAGAAAAGATGCTGGAATACTATCATCTGGACAAGTCCGAGGCCATTGCATTCGGCGACGGCAACAACGACATCGAGATGCTGAAAGCGGTCGGAACAGGTGTGGCAATGGCAAACGGTTCGGAGCGGCTGAAAGCCGTCGCGACCACCGTCTGCGGCAGCTGTGCCGAGGATGGCGTTTATCACTACTGCGTGGAAAACAAGCTGATTTGAAGCAAAAACAGAAAACCCGGAGGGCTGAAAAAGCTCTCCGGGTTTTGCTATGCTATGGGAAAATCAGGTCTCCACGCCCTCGAACTGGCTGTTGTAGAGCTTGGCGTAGAAGCCGCCCTTTTCCAGCAGCTCGTCGTGGTTGCCTTG
>CAVJGY010000079.1:2555-6185 GCA_963648915.1 Acutalibacteraceae bacterium
GGATAACGTCTGCCTCCCGGATGGTGGACAGGCGGTGGGCCACGATGAAGCTGGTGCGGCCCTGCATCATCCGGGCAAAAGCGGCCTGAATGCGCACCTCTGTGCGGGTATCGATGGAAGAGGTGGCCTCGTCAAGGATCAGCATCGGGGGCAGGCAGAGCATGACGCGGGCGATGCAGAGCAGCTGCTTCTGACCCTGACTGATGTTGCCGCCGTCCTCGGCGATGACCGTGTCGTAGCCGTTCGGCAGACGGCGGATGAAGCTGTGTGCGTGAGCCGCTTTTGCGGCCGCAATGACCTCTTCATCGGTGGCGTCCGGCTTGCCGTAGGCGATGTTCTCCCGAATCGTTCCGGCGCGAAGCCAAGTGTCCTGCAGGACCATGCCGTAGCTGCCGCGCAGGGAAGCGCGGGTCACATCCCGGATGTCCGTACCGGAGACCTTGATGCTGCCGCCGTTGACGTCATAGAACCGCATCAACAGGTTGATGAGGGTGGTCTTGCCGCATCCGGTCGGGCCAACGATGGCGATGCGCTGACCGGGCTTGACGTCCAGAGACAGACCCTCGATGAGCGGGCGGTCGGGCAGGTAGCGGAAGGAGACGTTCTCGATCTGAACATGTCCGTCCGGAACGAGCTTGGCGGCGTTGTCGGCCTCGGGGATCTGGTCGTCGGCGTCCAGCAGCTCAAAGACGCGGGCGGCGCAGGCCAGAGCGTTCTGCAGTTCGGTGACGACGCCCGAAATTTCATTGAAGGGCTTGGTGTACTGGTTGGCGTAGCTGAGGAAGATGCTCAGCTGACCGATGGTAATGCCGCCGCGCACGGCATAGAGTGCGCCGACCAGACCAACACCTGCGTAGACGATGTTGTTGACGAAGCGGGTAGCGGGGTTTGTCAGGCTGGAGAAGAAGATGGCTTTCAGGCTGACATCCTGCAGTTCGTCGTTCACCTTGTCGAAGGCACTCAGGCTCTCGGCTTCGTGACCGAAGGCCTGCACGACCTTCTGACCTTCGATCATCTCGTTGACGAGGGCGGTCTGCGCACCACGGACCTTGCTTTGGCTCTGGAAGTAGCCGTAGCTCCGTTTTGCGAGGAAGCTTGCCACCACCAGACTGAGCGGGGTGATGCAGACGACCACCAGCGTGATGGGGACGTTCTGGCTCAGCATGAAGAGCAGTGTGCCGAAGATGGTCAGCAGGCCGGAGAACAGCTGGGTAAAGCCCATCAGCAGGCCGTCCGCAAAGGTGTCCACATCGGCGACCATTCGGCTGACGATGTCGCCGGACGGGTGGCTGTCGAGGTAGGACAGGGGAAGGGACTGAATTTTCCGCAGAGCGGCATTCCGCAGGTCACGGCTGACTGAGAAGGTGATGCGGTTGTTGCAGACGCTCAGCAGCCATTGTGCAAAGGCCGCGATGAGGGCGATCACCAAAATCTCGACGATGATCTTGATGACAGAGGCCATCTGGACGTTGCCCTTGCCGAGCATATAGTCGATGGCGTTGCCGCAGAGGATGGGGATATACAGCTGGGCGGCGACGCTGACTGCGGCCACGACCAGACTGCAGATGACATAAAAGCTGTACGGCTTGATGCGGCCCAGAACACGGCGAAGAGTCGCGTTGCGCTGCTCGGGCGTCAGCTTGGATTTTGCTTTCGCACTCATTGTTCCGCATCTCCTTTCTTGAACTGGCTTTCGTAGATCTCCTGATAGACGGGGCAGGTCTTGAGCAGTTCGCTGTGATTGCCAAGGCCGACCATCTTGCCGTCGTCCAGAACGATGATCTGCTGGGCGTGCTGCAGGCTGGCGGCACGCTGGCTGACGATGAACACGGTCAGATCGCCGGGCAGAGCGGCCAGAGCCTTCCGCAGGGCGGCGTCGGTGGCATAGTCCAGAGCGGACGCGCTGTCGTCCAGAATGAGGATCTGAGGCTTGCCGACCAGAGCGCGGGCGATGGTAAGACGCTGTTTCTGACCGCCGGACAGGTTGCGGCCGCCCTGCTCCACCGGCTCGTCAAGGCCGAGGGGCTTGGAGCGGACGAACTCAGCGGCCTGTGCCGTTTCGAGAGCTGCCCACAGCTCCTCGTCCGAGGCGTTCTTGTTGCCCCAGAGCAGGTTGGAACGGATGGTGCCGCCGAACAGCTGTGCCTTCTGCATGACGACGCTGACTGCACCGCGCAGTTCCTCGCGGGGATAGTTCTGCGCGGGACGGCCAAAGATCTCGACCGTGCCCTCGGTGGCATCGTAGAAGCGGGGGATGAGGCTGATGAGGCTGGACTTGCCCGAGCCAGTACCGCCGATAACGCCGATGGTCTGACCGCGCTTTGCCGTGAAGCTGATGTCGCTCAGGCTGGGTGCGCCTGCGCCCGCGTAGGTCAGAGAAACATAATCGAAGCGGACGGCGTCGCCGGACTTGTCGGCGGAGACCTCGCCAAGGACCTTCTCGGGGAAGTTCATGCCGGGCTTGGTGTCCAGAACGGCCTGTACACGGCCAGCGCAGGCCAGAGCCTTACTGACCTGAACGATGAGGTTCGCCAGCTTGACAAGCTCGACCAGAATTTGGTTCATATAGTTGACGAGGGCGATGACGTCGCCCGAGGCCATGCCGCCGATGTTGATTTGGATGCTGCCGACATAGAGCAGGGCGATGATGGCGAGGTTGATGATAACGTAGGTCAGCGGGTTCATCAGGGCGGAGATGTGGCCGACATGGAGCTGCATCTTGGTCAGCAGGTCGTTCGCATCCTCGAAGCGGTTGATCTCGCTCTGCTCCTTGTCAAAGGCGCGGACGACGCGAACGCCGGTCAGGTTCTCACGGGTCAGGCCGAGCACGCGGTCCAGACGGTTCTGCACCGTCTTGTACAGCGGGCGGGTGATGACCATGATGCCGAACACGACCACCGACAACAGCGGGATGGCGACGACAAAAATGAGAGCGGCCTTGACGTTGACGGTGAAGGCCATGATCATCGCGCCGAACACGACGAACGGGCTGCGCAGGAACAGGCGGAGGAAGAGGTTCAGACCGCTCTGTACCTGATTGACGTCGCTCGTCATGCGGGTGATGAGGGTGCTTGTGCCGAGGGTGTCCATCTCGGTAAAGCTGAGGCTCTGGATGTGCTCAAACAGCGCGTGGCGCAGGGCGGTGGAATAGCCTACCGAGGCCTTGGCCGCAAAATACTGCGCTGTCAGGCTGCACACCAGACCGATCATTGCCAGAAGCAGCAGGATGCCGCATCGGACAAGGATATAGTGGAAATCATGTGCTGCGATGCCGACATTCACGATGTCCGCCATGACGAGTGGCACGAACAGGTCGAATGTAGCTTCCAGCATCTTGAAGAGCGGTGCAAGCACGCTTTCGCGCTTGTAGCCGCTCAAGTAGCCGAGCATTTTGTTCAAGCGAAAACTCCCTTTCTTTTTCACGGAATGGTACGAAAAAATTCGATACTGCTCTATTATAGCGCGAATGAACTGAAATTGCTATGGATTTATCGAAGATGTTGCTGTCCGGTCAGCAAATCGGCCAGCGAAACGACCGTCCGCCCATATTTTCCGGTGACCGTCTCGGCGTGGAGCAGGGAGCTGAGGACGCTTTCCTCCACACATTCGGCCACCGCCCGGAACAGCGGG
>CAVJGY010000080.1:0-6146 GCA_963648915.1 Acutalibacteraceae bacterium
CCATTCCGGGACAGGTCTGGATGTAGGGCTCGGGCAAAAGCTCTTCTAACGGTACGCTTTCCCGGTTTGCCAGAGCGTGTTTTGCCGGAACGACCGCCAGAAGAGGGTCTTGGCACAACGGTAGCCAGCCGTGTACACCCTCACGGGCACTGACGATGCAGAAGTCGAGTTGATGATGCTCCAACTGCTGTACGAGGTCGGTGCTTGTGCCGTTGACGATGTGGAACTGTACGCCCGGGTGAATTTCGTGGAAACGTGAAGTCACTTCGGTGATCCACGGATAATAGTGGCGGTAGGCCGTTCCAATGCCAATCGTGCCCTGCTCGTAGCCGAGGATGCGGGCGGCGGTCTGTTCGATT
The DNA here is from genome assembly GCA_963648915.1 of Acutalibacteraceae bacterium. Lineage (GTDB taxonomy): Bacteria > Bacillota > Clostridia > Oscillospirales > Ruminococcaceae > Faecalibacterium. Next base: position 360 of record CAVJGY010000080.1, read on the forward strand.
TTGTCCTGTGCAAACATCAGCTCTCGGATGCTTGGTAAAAGCTGCTCACAGGCCGGGGTTGGGGTCACGCCCTGTTTGCTGCGGTATAGCAGAGGAAAGCCAACCTCTTTTTCCAGTGCCGCCACACTGCGACTGATGCCAGAAACGGTATAGTCCAGCGTTTCTCCGGCGGCGCACAAGCTGCCCTTTTCGATGGCGGTCAATAAAACTTTCCAGTGTTCGGTATCCATCGTTTCTCCTTGTTCCTTGACAAAACCGCAAGGCTGTTTTGAGATATTCTCGCTTTTCTCAAGAATAAACCTGTGCTATCCTGTTGTCAATGTTTTGGAAGGAAAGAGGACGTGAAACGTGACAGCACAGCATACACAGGATTTGACACAGGGCAATTTATCGCGTCATTTGGTACGGTTAGCAATTCCGCTTGTGTTCGGAAATATCCTACAAGAATTTTATAATACCATTGATGCGTTCGTGGTCGGACGCTTTGCCGGACAGGAAGAGTTTGCCGCCATCGGTGTGGCCGGAACGGTCATGAACCTGTTTTTATTCGCACTGGTGGGCTGTTGTACCGGGTTTTCGGTGCTGTTTGCCCGCGCCTACGGCCACAATGATGTGGACGATTTGCACCAGCAGGAAGTATCTGCGCTGACGGTCGGCCTTGCCTGCACTGCTTTTCTGATGCTTTTGGGTCTTGCCGGGATGCGTCCGCTGCTGACCCTTTTGCAGACGCCGGATGCTCTGCGCGGGTATGTATCGGTCTATCTGCGCTGGATCTTCCTCAGCCTGCCTGCGGCCTTTCTGTATAACCTGTTCGCATCTCTTCTGCGTTCTTCGGGCGATACACAGGCGGCCTTGCTGGTGCTGGCGGCAGCAGTCGGAGCAAATCTTTTGCTGGACTTCGTGTTCGTGGCAGGCTTTTCCGGAGGCATCGAGGGTGCGGCTATTGCGACCGCGCTGACGCAGGTGTTCTCCGCGCTGGTCTGTTATGGATATCTGCACCGCACCCACCGGGAACTGATTCTGCGTCGTGCAGACTGTAAACTGGAACTTGCCCGTCTGCGCACGACATTGAAATTCGGCCTTGTCAGCAGCCTGCACCAGTGCAGCTTATATCTCGGCAAGATGTTCGTGCAGGGGGCAGTCAATACCGCTGGCACAGAGGTCATCGCCGCCTATACTGCGGGCACACGCATCGAGGGCTTTGCCAATTCGTTCGGCAGCAGCGGCTCTACAGCCACTTCCATTCTGACCGCGCAGAATTGCGGCGCATCCCGGAAAGACCGGGTCGAGGGCGCGTTCTGGTGCAGTCTGCGCTGGATGGCCATTTTGGGAACGCTTTCCGGCATCGGGATGTTCCTGTTCGCGCCCAGTGCCATCGCGCTTCTGCTGGGAACGAGCGAGGGGACGGCCTTTACTGCTGCTGTGTCCTATCTGCGGCTTGTCGCAGTGTTCTACACTCTCTGCTTTACGGGAAATACCTTCACGGGCTATTACAGCGGCACAGGCCGGGTCATGCTGCCGTTCATCGGTGCACTGGGGCATATCAGCATCCGTGTCGTTCTTTCGTGGGTGTTGTTCCCTCACATGGGCCTGAACGCGGTCGCCCTCGCCACGGGCCTTGGCTGGCTGTGCGGCAATACCTTCTGGGGCAGCTGCAAAGTCTGGCTGACCCGTCGTAAATCTTGATATCTTCTATTTTACCTTTTTTCTTTCTAATTTCTTTCAAACGGAAAAGCCGGAGCGTTTCAAATTACGCTCCGGCTTTTTCGCTAGTTTTCACAATGTTTCTTTCAATAAGAATCCAGCCCGAGGCTGACGTCTAAGGCCTGATTAACCCGCTTCTGGTCCTCTGGTGTGATCTGCCCGGCGCGTTCGCGCAGACGGTGTTTGTCCAGCGTCCGGATCTGTTCCAGCAGCACCACACTGTCCTTGGCAAGGCCGGTATCCGCCGCCCGGATGTTGATGTGGGTCGGCAGACGGGCTTTGTCCAGCCGGGATGTAATGGCTGCGGCGATGACCGTCGGGCTGTGACGGTTGCCGATCTCGTTCTGCACGATGAGAACGGGACGGATGCCGCCCTGCTCTGAGCCGACCACGGGCGACAAATCAGCATAGAAAACTTCTCCTCTGTGTACCTCCATGGAATCTCCCTCCCTGATGTCGGAGGCTGTGCCCGCTATGTGGTGCGTCCGGCACAGCCTCGGTTGGTTCTGAGCTTAGTATGAACCATTCGGGCGGTCGGTATGCACGCGCGGGCTTTTCTTCCATTCTATGCAGAGGGGCGGCTCAGCTTTCCGCTTCCTGCTCGAGAATGCAGAACGCTAACGCCATGCCGTTGTCGTGGCTGAGGGAGAGACGGGCTTTCAGGTGACGCTCGGCGACCCATTGCGCGGTACGCCCCGAGAAACGGTACTCTGGCGCGCCGGAGGGTAGACGGACAGCTTCTATCTCGCAGAGCGAAAACGGCCCTGCAAGGCCCGTCCCAGCCGCTTTCAGAAAGGCTTCTTTTGCGGCAAAGTCGGCGGCGGCACTGGCGGCTTTCCGCTGTCCGGCGCGGCCCTCAGGGAAGAGAAAGCCCTCGGTCAGGCCGAGAGAGGCTCGCTCTTTTTCCCCAAAGACCCGCCGGGCGAAGGTCGCACCATGCGCTCCGGCAAGGCTTTTCTGCATCCGGTCGATGCTGCACAGGTCACAGCCGATGCCATACAGCATAAAATGCTCCTTTCGTACCCGCCAAATTGCACGATTTTATCGGGAAATTTTGTGGAAGATGTGCAAAAAAGGCGGAGCGATATTGAAGTTTTGCCCCATTTCGTGTACAATAAAACATAGTTTATCGAAGGGGGTGTATTGCGTGGGTGATTCTACCGCTATTTTTTCCATCCATGACAAAAAGGACTATGAGATCCACGAGATCGTACAACAGGTGTATGACGCTCTGAAGGAAAAAGGATACAATCCGATCAACCAGTTGGTGGGATATATCCTTTCCGAAGACCCCACCTATATCACGACCCACAATGGAGCACGTTCTTTGATCCGCAAGGTCGACCGCGATGATCTGCTGCAGGCCATGCTTCGCGATTATCTGAACGTCTGATACAGTCTTTTTGACCCGCTGTCTTTTATGGGACAGCGGGTCTTTTTTTATTTCATATCCAGCGTAAAGATTTGGTTCACCGTCACCTCATACTCCCAAGGTTCGCGGAGCTTTTTGAGCTGCTTTTCCAGCTTTTCTGCCCCCTCGAACTTGTGGATGAGGTAGAACCAGTGCCCCTTCATCCGGCTGATGGCACAGCCCGCACTGCCGAACAGCTCGGTATACCCGTGGAACAAATCGTCGAGGTAGCCGCGCAGTTCTTCTTTCGAGGCGGGTGCGCCGCCCATTGCCTGACGGAATAGGGCAGGGTCGGCGATGATGCCCCGCCCGACCATGATGCCGGACAGAGCCGGGAATTCGGCTTCGAGGGCGTGGAGCTGGTCGGGAGTCATTACATCGCCGTTGTAGCAGACGGGCATTCTGCACTGCGGAAACGCCTTTGTAAAGGCTTCTCGGTCGGCCTGACCGCGGTAGAGCTGGCGCATGACCCGGGGATGAATCGTCAATTCGGAGATGGGATAGCGGTTGTAGATCGCAAGGATGGCGTCGAACTCCTCCGGCTTTTCCACGCCGAGGCGGGTCTTAACGGAGATCGGCCCGTCGGCCTGCGAGAAAACACCGTCCAAGAAGGCGTCCAGCTTCCCGAGGTCGCGGAGCATTCCCGAGCCTTTGCCCTTGGCGGTGACCGTTCCGGCCGGACAGCCGAGGTTCAGGTTGACCTCGGAATAGCCCAGCTTCCGCAGTTCACCGATCATCCACGCGGCCAGTGCGCCGTCCTTGGCGAGAAGCTGCGGGATGACGGGCGCACCGGGGTTCGCCTCCGGTGCAAGCTCGGCCATCTTTTTCTTGATGAGCACCCGGTTCTCGGGCGGGGAAAGGAAGGGCGCGTAGTACCGCGCGGGTGCATTCGGGACGCCGGACGCACCAAACCATTTCTGGTGCGCCTGCCGCCAGACCCGGTCGGTCAGACCCTCCATCGGGGCAACGTAGTAGTTCATCCGGCTCAGGCCTCAGCGATGGCCTCGATCTCGCAGAGGACATTCTTCGGAAGGCTCTTGACGGCGACACAGCTGCGTGCGGGCTTGGAGGTGAAATACTTTGCGTACTCCTCGTTGAAGGCGGCAAAGTCCTCCATGTTGGCGAGGAAGCAGGTGGTCTTGACGACCTTCTCTGCGCCGCTTCCGGCGGCCTCGAGGATGGCGAGGACGTTCTTGCAGCTCTGTGCAGCCTGTGCCGCGATGCCCTCGGGGATGCTGCCATCAGCGGGGTTGACCGGGATCTGGCCGGAAGTGTAGACCAGATCACCAACGATGAAGCCCTGAGAGTAAGGGCCGATGGCACCGGGAGCGTTGTCAGTATGAACCATTTTCATAATCAAATACCTCACTTTATAGTGGACTCAATGTGGAAAACTTACAAGAGAACGAGTCCGTATTTGTTCAAGTTTACACCGCGGGAGAGACCCTGTCAACCGATTTGACATTTCACAACCACCCTGCTACACTAAGGCTGAAGTCAACTTTAAGGAGGGAGAAAAATGTATACCATCGGTCAGGTCTCTAAACTGTTCGGACTGCCCGTTTCGACTCTGCGCTATTACGATAAGGAGGGACTGTTCGACAACATCCACCGGGATTCCGGCATCCGCAAATTCAGCGACAAAGATTTGGAACGTCTCAGGATGATCGAGTGCCTGAAAAAGTCGGGTCTGGAGATCAAGGACATCAAGCAGTTCATGATTTGGTGCGGGCAGGGAAGCGGCACGTTCCTGCAGCGGCGGGAGCTGTTCGCCCGGCAGCGCAGAGCGGTAGAGGCCGAGATCGCCCATCTGGAACAGGTGCGGGCGATGCTGGACTACAAGTGCTGGTTTTACGACCAAGCCATCCGGGACGGTACGGACGAGCAGGTGCGCAGTCTTTCCCTGAAGGACATCCCGGAGGAATACCGCACAGCGTACAATCTCATCCACTCCGGCGAGGAAGAACCCGCCCGGAAAGAGGCATAAAGAAAATATTCCAAATTGTAATTTTCCAAGCTGTATAAAAACCAAGAGAAGGCACAGGATACAGGGCTGAAAAGTCAGGTGTTCTGTGCCTTATAATTTTCGCCCCAGACCCACATCGCATCGAGGATGGGTTTGAGACTGTACCCCAAGGGCGTCAGGGTATACTCCACCCGGGGAGGGACCTCGGCGTAAACAGTTCGGGTCAGAAGCCCAGCGGCCTCCATATCCCGGAGTTGTGCGGTGAGAACTTTCTGCGAGATGCCGGAGACTGAGCGGCGAAGCTCGCCGAAGCGTTTTGTGCCCGTCAGTAGGTCACGGAAAATTAGCACTCTCCACTTGTCAGTGATAAATTCAAGGGTGGTTTCGACCGGGCAGGCCGGAAGAGTCTTTTTGACAGCGGTTGTAGGGCTTTGAATGTCCATTTTTGTCAACACCTCCAAGTTGTTTTCAAAAGTATTTTTGACAAGTTGCTAAATTTACTGTTGTCAAAATTGTTGTTAAGAAGTTGCTAAAAATCAAAAATAGTTGCTAAAACAAAAATAAATGCGTTATTTGGTTGATTTTCTTGCACAAAAATGATATAATAGAGGAAGAAAATTAGAAAGGAATTGCCTGAAATGCAAAAAGAAGAGCTTGTTCAGCTGGTTCAGGAGATTCGTCTTTTAAAAATAGAGCGACAAAAGGT
>CAVJGY010000081.1:0-6144 GCA_963648915.1 Acutalibacteraceae bacterium
ACATAGGGCTTCATGAGGTTTCCGCCGTTGACGACGGCACAGACCGCCGCGGCCATCTCGAGGTACGAGATTTTACTGCTCTGCCCGAACGCGCAGGAGGCAAGCTCGACCGGCCCCATCCGGTCGGCGGTGTAGTAAAGGCTCTTCTTCGGTTCGGCGGGCAGGTCGATGCCCGTGGGTTCGCGCAGGCCAAAGGCCGCGAAATAGTCGCAGAAGGCTTCCTTCCCGAGCCGTGCCCCGATTTGGATGAAGCTCTGGTTGCAGGAGTTCTCAAGAGCCTGCGTGACCGTCTGTGCGCCGTGCCGCTTGTGGTTGGCGCAGTGGAAACGTGTGCCCGACACCGAAAGCGACTCGCCGCAGTAGAAACTGGAGCTTTTTCGGATCGCTCCGGCGTCCAGTGCGGCGGCGCAGGTGATGAGCTTGAATACACTGCCCGGCTCATAGAGGTCGCTGACGGCCTTGTTCCGCCACTGGGTCTGCTGGGCAAGCTGTAATGCGGCGGCACGCTCCTCTCCGGAAAGTCCGCTGACCTGCTCCCGTGTGGTCTTGTCGTAGATCACGCGGGGCTGGTTGGGGTCGTAGGCGGGGGTGGTGGACATCGCCAGCACTGCGCCCGTGTTGACGTCCATGACGATCCCGACCGCACGCGCCGCGACGTGATGCTCCTTGACGGCATAATTCAACGCATTCTCGAGATAATGTTGAATGTTTGCGTCGATGGTCAGCCGAAGCCCATCGCCCTCGGTGGGGAAGCGTTCCGTCTCATAGCTTTGCTCGAGGGTGTAGCCCCACGCATTCACGGCGGTCAGAACGACGCCGTTTTCTCCGGTCAGCAGGTCGTCATACCGCAGTTCCAGACCGGACACGCCCGCGTTGTCCACATTGGTGAATCCGAGGACAGACGCAAGAAATTCCCCCTGCGGATACCAGCGTTTCGAGTCCTGATTGATGCGGATGCCTGTGATGCCATTTTCCTCGCAGAAATCCCGCACCCGGTCGGCCATCTCCCGTTCGACCCGGTAGCGGAGAAGGCAGTCGTTGGAGCGGCGGTCGCTGAACTTTTCCAGAAGCGCGGCCTCGTCCAGCTCTAGGATTTCAGCAAGCCCGTGAGCGGCGAGGGCGAGTTTGTCCTCGGGCATCTCGCGCGGGGAGGCGCGGAGCGTCCAACAACTGCTGTTTGCGGCCAGAAGCACGCCGTCCGCACTGTAGATCTTGCCCCGGTCGGCCGGAACGACGGTGTCACGCAGCTGTTGGCCGAGGGCGCGGTCGGTGTACCAGCCCTCACTTTGCAATTGCAGGAAAAACAGCCGCACCGCCAGCCCGAACGCAATGGCGCAGAACACTGCGATGATGACCTGTGCCCGGCGGCGGAGGCTCTGCTCCGGCAGGGTGCGAAGCTCCGACATGATACCACCTCCCTCGAACATTTTTATGTGGGGCGGTGTGCAAAAATGACTAGCAGACCACCCGGCGGCGTACAATAAGGAGCAGGAGGAATGTCCATGGAACATGCGATGCTTCGCGCCCAGCACACGAAACGCCGTCCGCTCGTCCGCCGCCTGCCTGCGATGGACCTGCCGTTTTTGGTGCTGGTGCTGACCCTTGTCGCTTTCGGTCTGGTGATGCTGTACAGCGCGTCCAATGCCGTGGCGTTGTATCGGCGGGGCGATGCCTTTGCCTATCTCCGGCCGCAGCTGCTCTACGCCGCACTGGGTCTGACCGGGATGTGGCTGGCGAGCCGGGTCGATTATCATATCTTTCATAAGCTGGCGTGGCCGCTGCTGGCACTCTCGCTGGTTCTGCTGGTGGCGGTGCTCTTTATGCCCGAGTACAACGGCTGCAAGCGATGGCTCGTCCTGCCCGGGATGGGAACGCTCCAACCAAGCGAAATTGCAAAGTTTGCGGTCGTGCTGGTGTTTTCGCACATCATCTCACTGAACCACGACCGGATGGGCGGCTTCGCGGTGGGCGTTCTGCCCTTCGCGCTGGTTCTGGGGGTCGTGGCGGCTCTGATGCTGCTTGAGCCGCACCTGTCCGGCACGCTCCTGATTTTGGGCATCGGTGCAGTGCTGATGTTCGTGGGCGGGACAGGACTGCGCTGGTTCGTGCTGGCGGGCGTCGGGGGCATCGCGGCCATTGGCGCGGCCGTCGTCATCATGCCCGACCTCGTGCCCTATGCCGCCGACCGTCTGAATTCGTGGGTCGACCCCTTTGCCGACCCGCTGGGCGACGGGCACCAGACCATCCAAAGCCTGTACGCCATCGGTTCGGGCGGTGCGACCGGGCTGGGACTCGGCAACAGCCGCCAGAAGCACCTGTTCGTGCCTGAGCCGCAGAATGACTTTATCTTTTCCATCGTCTGCGAGGAGCTGGGCTTTGTGGGAGCGTGCGTGGTCGTTTTACTGTTTGTCCTGCTGCTCTGGCGGGGAATTACACTGGCGGCAGAAGCCCCGGACCGCTTCGGCGCATTGCTGGTGGTGGGGTTCACGGTGCAGGTGGCGTTGCAGGCCGTGCTGAATGTCGCCGTCGTCACCAACACCATCCCGAACACCGGCATCAGCCTGCCGTTTTTCTCCTCGGGCGGCACGAGCCTCATGATGCTTCTGGGCGAAATGGGAATCGTTCTGGCCGTCTCGCGCGGGGAGACCTGAGAAATAAGCGGACTAATTCCGTTTTGCCTGTCCAAGGGACATTTTGCGCCCGTTTTGCATAGGCTGAGGTATCTTTTGCGGAACGGGGGCGGCGGATATGGCAGAGAATACGAGCATCATCCGGGTGACGGGAGGAAGCCCGCTGAACGGGATAGTCCGGATACCGGCGGCAAAAAACAGCGTGCTTCCGCTTCTTGCGGCGGCGATGCTCTGTCAGACTCCGGTTTGTCTGCGGGCTGTGCCCCGCCTGTCGGATGTGGAGTGCAGCCTGTCTCTTCTGCGGGGCGTGGGGATGACTCCGCAGTGGCAGGGCAGCGACGTGCTGGTGGCGGGCGTTCCGCGCAGCAGCACCCTTCCCGCCCAAACAGCGGCACAAATGCGGGCGTCCATCCTGTTCTGTGCGCCGCTGTTGGCGCGGCTGGGACGGGCGGAGAACGTTCTGCCCGGCGGGTGTAAGATCGGCGCAAGACCCATCGACCTCCACCTCTCCGGTCTGGCGCAGATGGGCGTCCGGGAACTGGACGCCGGGGCGGACAAATTGGTGCTGACCGCACCCTCCGGACTGCATGGGGCAGAAATTACATTGCGCTTCCCGAGCGTCGGCGCGACCGAGACGCTCATCCTCGCGGCCGTCTGCGCCCGGGGCGTGACCGTCCTGCGGGGTGCGGCGCGTGAGCCGGAGATCGTCGACCTTGCAAATTTCCTCAATCGGTGCGGCGGACAGGTGAAGGGCGCGGGCAGTCCGACCATCCGGGTCGAGGGGCGGAGAGGGCTGTCGGGCTGTGTCTTTTCGCCCCTTCCGGACCGCATTTTCGCCTCGACGCTGGCCTGTGCTGCGGCCGCCGCCGGAGGCCGGGTGGAACTGACCGGATGTCCGCCCTCGCTCTATGCTCCCGTGCTGGAAATTCTGGAACAAATGGGATGCTGGGTCGAGACGGCTTCGGAAGGGGCACAGATCGCCCGTTTTGGCCGTCTGTACGGGGCAGGCCGGGTCTTTACCGGGGTGTATCCGGCGTTGGCAACGGACGCCGCCCCGCCGCTGGCCGCAGTCATGCTCTGCGCAGAGGGAGAAAGCAGCATCGAGGACGTCATCTTCGAGCGTCGGTTCGGCTGTGCCGACGGTTTTTTACGAATGGGCGGAAATGTCAAAGTTGACGGAAGAACGCTCAGCATCCGTCCGCTGGCCGAGGGCAGGGGAACGCTTCGCGGCGCACGGCTGGATGCGCCCGACCTGCGGGGCGGGGCGGCACTGGTGCTGGCGGCTCTTGCGGCACGGGGTGAGAGCGAAATTCGGCAGATTGAGTACATCGACCGGGGTTATGCAGATTTTACAGAGATTTTAGCGGGTCTTGGGGCACGAATTTGCCGGGAAACCCGGCAAGAAGTTCCATATGAGAAAAAACACCCTCAAAAAAGTAAATTTGTCTTGCAATCCAAGCCAAAAGATGATACGATACAGTTGTATAGTTGTACTATGACACTCTGTCTGTGTCAAAAACCATGAAGGGCACAGATTTACGATATCATCCGATGGAGGACAAAAGTTATGGCATTGATGCTCGACGAAGAAATGGACGAAAACGTAACGACGATAAAAGTTATCGGCGTGGGCGGCGGCGGCGGCAACGCCGTCAACCGAATGGTGAGCGACGGCTTGCAGGGCGTGGAGTTCATTGCAATGAACACCGACCAGCAGGCTTTGGCGAAGAACCATGCAGCGACCAAGGTCCAGCTTGGCTGCAAGCTGACCAAGGGACGCGGCGCAGGCGCAGACCCCGAGATCGGCCAGCGTGCCGCAGAGGAGAGCAAGGACGAGATCGCGAACGCGCTCAAGGGCTCTCAGATGGTCTTTATCACCGCTGGTATGGGCGGCGGCACCGGCACGGGTGCAGCTCCGGTGGTCGCAGAGGTCGCACATGACCTCGGCATCCTGACCGTCGGCATCGTCACCAAGCCCTTCTCCTTTGAGGGCAAGCGGAAGATGGGTCTGGCGGAGCAGGGCATCGCAAATCTGCTGATGCACGTTGACAGCCTGATCGTCATCCCCAACGAGCGTCTGAAGATGATCAGTCAGGAAAAGATCACCCTGATGAACGCATTCCAGGCGGCAGACAATGTTCTGCGTCAGGGCGTCGAGTCCATCTCCGCTCTGATCAATGTTCCCGCATTCATCAACCTCGACTTCGCGGACGTTCGCTCCATCATGAAGGACGCAGGTTATGCACATATGGGCGTCGGCAGTGCGAAGGGCGCAGGCAAGGCAGAGAATGCAGCCAAGGCCGCAATTTCTTCTCCGCTGCTCGAGACCAGCATTGCAGGCGCACACGGCGTCATCATCAACATCACGTCCAGCCCCGATATCGGCTTGGAGGATGTCGAGACCGCTGCTGGCCTCATTACCCAGAGCGCGCATCCGGATGCGAACATCATCTGGGGTACTGCGTTCGACGAGAACCTGTCCGACGAGATGCGTGTCACCGTCGTCGCAACGGGCTTCGACAACAAGACCGCCGAGGGTCTGCGCAACAGCCTGAACAACGCAACGGGCGGTGCTTCGTCCACCCCGTCGGCTGTGTTCAGCTCGGATGTGTCGGCAGCAACGGCAGCCGCCGCCGCAGCTGCAAAGGCAGCGACCGCAGCTCCGGCAGCGGCAAAGCCGGTAGAGGAAGAGAGCAGCGATAACCGTTACTATGACGAGCTGCTGGCGATCCTGAACAAGCGCAAGTAAGCTCCGGATGCCCGGGAGGGGGCGCGGCTCTTGCGCAGGCGGGAGGAGGCAGACCATGGATCAGCAGGATGCAAAGGACAGCCGTCTGGGTGACAGCGTTTTGCGCTGTATCGAGCGTCTTTGCGCCCAGAATGCCATGGAACACCGTCAGGCTCGGCGCGCATTGCGAAAAGCGGAGGAAACGATGGTGCAGGAAACAGCGGAGAATACCTGTCCGATGGACGGTGAAGCGGCAGAGCCGGAAACGACCCAGCTGCCGGGACAGATCATCGCCCAGCTGGACGCACTGAACCAAAAGCTGGCTGCGGCCAACTTGGAACTTCGCCGCTACGAGACGCGGGTCTTTGCCTATGAGCGGGCGATTTACGCCCTCCGGCAGGAGAACGCTGAGCTGACTGCCCTGTGCAAGCAGGCGCGGCAGGGCGAACCGCTCCCGCCCGAACCTCAGCCCCAAGAGCCTGTCCTCGACAAGCCCGGCCTGCCCGTCATTCGTTTTACGCCCGATGGCGGAGAACAGGCGGAGCAGCTGAGCATGGAAGCGAGTCCCTTCTTTGATGAAGGACGCCCGCCCCACCCGAAGCCCTTCCTAGAGCCCAAAACACCCTTGGAGCTTCTTTCGGTGCAGTTGTTGACCCAGTTCGACCGGATGATGACCCCGGGTACATAACAAGACAAAAAGCTGACGCACAAACTTTGTGCGTCAGCTTTTTTGCATATTCGGGAAAATTTTCATCGGACAGAGCTTGTTCGGTGTTCCATCAAGTA
>CAVJGY010000082.1:0-6077 GCA_963648915.1 Acutalibacteraceae bacterium
ATCCTATATTTGTCGCTGGCAACAGCGATGAAAGGCACTGATTTTACCAATCAAGGCGGTCACGCTTCTTTCCGGCCTGGCGTCGGGAAAGGCGATATCTTTTAGCTGTTTTTACTTAAAAGAAAATCCTCCCGACGCACAAAGCGAAAGGAGGAGATGCCATGACTCTAATCGAAGTGATTGCGCTGCTTACGCTGGTCGTAACCGTGGCGTATTATTCGTTTGATATTGCGTGGAAAATTTCCAATAAGGATAAGGACGACAAGAAAAAAGATTGACTGCCCAAAGTTCCCCAACCGCGTGCAGTCAATCTTTTGACTTAAAAAACCGGTAAGGAGCTGACCGTGGTAGTCAGTGCCTTTTCCTATCCCCAGTATAGAAGAAACGCTGCACTTTGTCAAGCAAAATCAACATCATCTGGTTCAATCTACTCCGGTAAACGAAGCGTCGATTGCATTTTTCCACCAATTATGCTACGGTTGTGGAAAAGGAGGCGGGCAGAATGGACGCGAAAATATTCGGTGCATTTCTGGCACAGATGCGGAAGGGCCGCGGCATGACACAGGCGGAGCTGGCCGAACAGCTGCATGTAACAGACAAGGCCGTTTCGCGTTGGGAACGGGGGATCGGACTCCCGGATATCAATCTTTTAGAGCCGTTAGCGGAGGCACTGGGGCTTTCGCTGGCGGATCTGATGCACTGCCGTGACCCAAAGAGTGAAACTGAACCGGCGACCCTCGAAGATTTCCTGACCATGCTTCGGCGGCAGAAAACGCTCGACTGGCGTTCGGTCCGGCTGGCGATGTTCGGGCTGAGTGTGCTTCTCGGCATCTGCGGCTTGCTCCTCTGCCCGGAGAAAATCGTCGTGCAGTGGCGTATTCGTAACGCAGAAATATTCCCGTCAAATGAGATGCTGTCAATTATAATCTTTCCTCTTGTGGTCGTGGGTGAGTTTTTCGCGCTGGAGCTTTGGAACATGTATGAGCAGCTCGGGCTGTTCCGCAAATGGGGCGAAAAGAACGCTGTTATCACCCGGTCGCTGATGTACGGTTCGCCCTTCATGCGGTGGATGAAAATAGGCTTCGATTTCTTTTTCTTCTTCACCTGTGGCTTCGTGATCCCGGCAATGGAGCTTATTTTTATCTTGGCGAATCGAAGATTTTGAAAAGCTGTTGTAAAATCCAAATTGTTTAATCTCTGTTCAAGCTTTTTTGAGAAAAGGCGTTATAATTAAAGAAAAGAGAGCTTCCGGCGGATGCCGGAGCAAAAGGGGGAGCAGAGATGAAAGCGGAACTGGATTTTTTGGACTTTCTTCAACGGCTGCATTCGCCCGTGCTGGATGAGGTCATGTGCTTCATCACCAAGCTGGGCAATGCGGGCATGGTCTGGATCGCATGTTGCGCGGTGCTGTTTGCCTATCCGAGAACACGGAAATGCAGTCTGGCGGTCGGTCTGGCGTTGATCTTCGACGCCATCCTCTGCAACGGACTGCTCAAGCCGATGTTCTGCCGGGTGCGCCCCTGTGACGTGAACGCGGTCGCCCTGCTCATTCCGCGCCCCAGCGATTTTTCGTTCCCGTCCGGCCATACGGCGGCGTCCTTCGCGGTGGTGTCGGCGTTGTTCTTCTTCGGCGAACAGAAGCTCTGCCTTTCGTCGCTGGTGCTGGCGAGTCTCATCGCCTTTTCCCGGATGTATCTCTACGTCCACTACCCGACCGACATTCTGGGCGGCATCCTTGTCGGCTGGCTGTCCGGTGCAGCCGGAAGCTGGATGGCGAAGAGCATCTTCAAAGCGACCCTCCATTCTTAAAATACCCAAAAAACAGAGGACTCTCCCGCACGAATGCGGGAGAGTCCTCTGTTTTGCAATGATGAAGAAGAAAATGAAAAAGAGAATGTCTTAGTGGTTGGCGTTTTCGGCTTCCGGGAAGATGATCTTGTTCACGAAGAAGAAGATCACCATCGAGATACCGCCGTTGAGCAGGGTCGTGCCGATGTTGTAGATGAAGTCGGGCACGAGCAGACCCGCCACGGCCACCCAAACGCAGTTGATGGAGTTGACGATGCAGGTAATGATGCAGAATGCGACGATGTACCAGCCAATTTGTTTGGCGAGGTTGCCCTTGCTGCGGAACACGACGTTCCGCTGAATGGGGAAGTTGATGCACTCGCCGATGATCATCGCGACCATGTAGGCGCAGAAGTAGGGCAGACCGCCGTGGGCGGCATCGTAGCCGAGGATGTTCCACTTGAACGTCTCGCCGAAGAGGGTCACGTCGATGCCCGGCCAGCCGAAATCGACGACGGGCAGGCTTTGGAACGCTGCGGGCAGGAATTGCAGCAGCAGATACTTGAAAACCGTGATGAGGTTCGAGACGATGACGAACAGGCCGCCCTCCCGCACCCATTTTGCAGCGGCCGGGTGCTTGGCCGCGAAGCTGTTCCAGAAATTCACAGGCGTTCCTCCTCGTTAAGCCTCATGCAGACGGCGTTCCATCTGCCCGTTGAGGATGATGTTCTTGATAAGCTCATAGATGACCCGCAGGATGCCGACCACCCAGAAGCCCTTCAGCTCCCAGACGATGCCATCGACCATCCCCATACTGACCGCACCGTTCGTCATCTTGGCGAGGGCGCGGAGGGGCATGTTGTACTGGAACAGGATGTTCAGGTCGGGCTTGCCCCTCTGGAAGCTCCGCTTCAACAGAACGGTCAGCACCGCCCAGACCAGCCAGCCCAGCGGACTGCGGCCATGATTCAGCTCGCCGAGGGTCATGTTCCGGTCAATTTTGATTTTATCCTCCGGGATGTCGTGCCCCAGCAGGGCGGCGAATTCGTCGTCGGTGACATGGGTGACGTCGCCCGTTTGGTAATGCGGAATCGCAAGCCCGGCCACCGGGTTTTCTGCACCTGTACCGTTGACAAGAACGGTCGTCTTGAGCCGGATGTCCTCGCAGGATGCGCCGACCCGAAGCTCATAATTGCCGCCCTCGATCTCCCAGCGGTCGGTCTTGACGTTCCAGTAACGGAACGCTTTATCGTCCAGCGGAATGGTGACGGTCTTGCTTTCGCCGGGGGCAAGCTGGACTTTTGCAAAGCCCTTCAATTCCTGCATCGGGCGGAAGATTTTTGCATCCGGTTTTGCGACGTAGAGCTGAACGATTTCCGCACCTGCACAGTCTCCGGTGTTGGTGACGGTCAGGGTCACACCCTTCGGGGTGGCCGTCAGGCCGCTGTAAGCGAAGGTGGTGTAGCTCAGGCCGTAGCCGAACGGGAACGCCGCCGGAACACCTGCGGTCTGGTAGTAGCGGTAGCCGACGTACAGACTCTCGCGGTACTGCACGGTGCGGCCGTCGCCGCCGAAGTTGTCCTTCGCGGGGGTCTCGGTGTAGGCGTTCGCCCACGTCTCGGCCAGCTTTCCGCTGGGGCAGAGCGAGCCAGTCAGAACGTCCAGCATCGCGCCTGCGCCTGCCTGACCGCCCAGCGCACCGTAGACCAGTGCCCGGCAGCTTGCCAGCCACGGCGTTTCAAGAGATGCGCCCGCACTCAGGACGACCACGACATTCGGGTTGACCGCAGAAATGGCATCCAGCAGTTCGAGCTGATTGGCCGCAAGCTCCATGTCGGCGCGGTCCATGCCCTCGCTCTCTTTGATTTCATCCAGACCAAGGCAGAGCAGAACGACATTTGCCTGCTTTGCCAGCGCAACGGCCTCGGCTTTCTTGGCCGCGTCGGGCTTGCCCTGACGGTCGAAACCGGAGGCATAGCCGACGCTTTTCAGGCCGCTGGCGTCCAGATGCTCGAGCAGGGAATCCACCTTGATGGAGTTGACCGCGCTCGAGCCTGCACCCTGATACCGGGGCATTTCGGCAAAGTCGCCGATGACGGCAACGCTCTCGCCCGGTTTCAGGGGCAGAAGCTTTCCGTCGTTCTTGAGCAGGACGATACTCTCGGCGGCGGCACGGCGTGCCAGTGCGTGGTGCGCGTCAGCGTCGAAGGTTCGCGGTGCACGCTCGACGGCGGCATGGGTGTCGAGCACCAGTTCCAGCAGCTCGTCCAGCCGGGCGTCCACGTCGGATTCGCGGATCTTTCCGCTCTGCACAGCGGCCATCAGCTCCCGGATGGAGTCGTTGCCCGGGCAAGGCATTTCCAGCGCAGAACCGTTTTTCACGCCCAGCGCGTGGTCGTTCGAGCCGCCCCAGTCGGTGACGACCATCCCGTCGAAGCCCCAGTCCTTCCGCAGGATGTCCACGAGAAGGTGCTCGTTCTCGTTGGCGTAAGTGCCGTTGATGAGGTTGTAGGAGGACATGATGCTCTTGGGGTGAGCCTCCTTCACGACCATCTCGAAGCCGGTCAGATACAGCTCCCGCAGGGTGCGCTCGTCCACGATGGAGTCCGACGCCATCCGGCGAAGCTCCTGACTGTTGACCGCGAAGTGCTTCGGGCAGGCGGAGATGCCGTTTTTCTGGATGCCGCGCACATACCCGGCGGCCATTTTGCCCGAAAGATAGAGGTCTTCGGAGAAATATTCAAAGTTGCGGCCGCAGAGGGGGCTGCGCTTGATGTTCAGACCCGGGCCAAGCAGGACAGCGACCTCCTGTGCGGCGGCTTCCTCGCCCAGAGCCTCGCCGATCTCTTCGGCAAGAGCGGTGTCCCAGCTGCACGCGACGGTGGCCGACGGCGGAAAGCAGGTGGCAGGCAGCGATGGGTTCAGGCCGAGGTGGTCGGCTGCGCCCGCCTGTTTGCGGACGCCGTTCGGTCCGTCGGACAGGGTGATGGCCGGGATGCCCTTGCTCGGGAACGCCCGGGTGGTGAATGTTCCGCCGCCGGAAAGCAGGGCGCATTTTTGCTCGAGATTCAGTTTTTGGATGATGTCTGCGTGTTTCATGGGCTGCTCCTGATAACAAAGAAAGGGGGCGGGCGTTCTGCCCGCCCCCCTTATGCGTTATGCTTTTACTTTTTTCTGCTTACGGAAGAGAGTAATGATGCCAGCAATCAGAATCAGACCGACAACTGCATCGCCAGCAATCAGGGTCTTCTGCCAACCGGCCAGACCGTACTTGATGGTGACACCGGAAGCGATGCCCTGCATAGCATTGCTGTTTACAACCATGTACAAAACATTGTGAGCGGCCTTGCGCATAGCGTTCAGTGCGGTAGCAGAGATGCTGTCCGTCAGAGAGCCATCTGCGAAGGTGTTCAGCAACAGGTCGTTGCCAGCGCGCAGGCCTTCATCGGTATCCATATAAGCACTGCCACCATAGTAGTCAGAAACGACCGCACCCTCAAATCCCCATTCGTTGCGGAGAATCTGAGTCATTAGACCGTAAGTTGCGCCAGACCATTTAGTGCCAATACGGTTGTAAGAACTCATGATACCGGTGCAAGCATTGATTTCACGAGTGGTAGACAGACCAGTTTCATCGTCGTTGTAAGTGATGGTAGCAGTTGCTTCTTTTACGCAGATTTCGTAGGGACGCAGATAAATCTCGCGGATAGCCTGCTCATTTGCCCAAGTTGCAATACCGTTTCGACCATTTTCTTTGTCGTTCAAAGCAAAATGTTTGATATAGCTGTAAGTGCCAAGCTGCATTGCGCCGGAAACCTCGGCAGCTGCAACCTTACCACTGATAAGACCATCTTCGGAAGCGTACTCATAATTACGGCCTGCGAAAGCACTGCGGTGGGTATTGACAGCCGGAGCGTACCAGCCATTAAAGCCGTTATTCAGACCTTCCTCACCAATAATCAGGCCAACCTGATATGCGAGGTCAGTATTCCAAGTGGCAGCCAGCAATTCTTCTGCCGGGAAACCGGTGCAGATGGCATCTCCGCCATTCTTGGAGACCCAAGTAGACCAACCCATCGGGCCATCATAATCCAGAGTTGCAGGCTTGCCAACACTGAGCATTTCAGCAGTGTTGAAACCTGCGTTTGCCAGCATAGGAGCGACTTCGCTCATATCCAGCTCGTCCAGAAGGAGATTCCAACGCTCGTCGTTATAATCAACGCCGCGCAGATCGATTAGAGAAAGACCATTCTGAGCCTTGGTAACAGGGGCTTCGGAAGCATAGACTT
>CAVJGY010000083.1:0-6018 GCA_963648915.1 Acutalibacteraceae bacterium
CCTTAAAATATGGAGTGGGCGGTTGTTTGCGTTAGAAACGATTTGTGGCAGGAGTAACTTTACTGTGCGCTTGCGTAAGCGGATGCGCTATCGCCAGCGATACGGCCAAAGACGACGAAGTCGGCCACAGCAGTACCGCCCAGACGGTTTGCACCGTGGACGCCGCCTGTTACCTCACCGGCGGCGAACAGGCCGGGAATGACCGTGCCATCGGCCTTCAGAACCTCGGTGTCGCTGTTGATCGTTACGCCGCCCATGGTGTGATGCACACCGGCGGTGACCTTGATGGCGTAATAAGGGCCATTGTTCAGCGGGCTTGCGAAGCTGGTACGGCCGAAGTCGGGGTCGTTTTTGGCTTCCACATAGCTATTCCAAGTCTCCATGGTGTTGGCAAAGGTGGTAGGGTCAACATCCAGCTCTTTCGCCAGTTCCTCATAGGTCGCGCCGGACTTGGTGTAGCCCTTGGTGATGTAGCCCTGAATGACGCTGGAGGCATCGACCATGGCCTGATCGACGATCAGCCAGCTGTAGCTGCCCGGCTGTGCGATCTCAGCAGCGGAAACGACGTCGCGCGTGCCGACCTCATCAATGAAACGCTCGCCGTTGGCATTGACGAGGATCGCACCGTCACCGCGCAGACCTTCGGTGATGAGGGCGGCGGTGTTGGCTTCCACAGTGGGGTGGATCTGGATCTGATCCATGTCCACGGTAGCCGCACCGATGGCAGTCGCCATCTCGATACCCTGACCCTGTGCGCCTGCGGCGTTGGTCGTCATGAAGCCTGCCAGTTCGGGCTTATACTGGGTCACCATATCAAGGTTTGCGCCGAAGCCGCCAGTAGCCAGAACTACGCTCTTGGCGTTGACGATGACGGTGTTGCCATCTTTGTCCGTGCCGGAAACGCCTACGGCCGCACCGTTGGCATCGGTGAGGATGGTGTCCACCGTGGTGTTCAGTACGATGTCGATGCCGCGCTTTTCGCAGTTTTCCTGCATCAGGGGGATGAGATACGCGCCAACGGAAACGACCTTGCCCTCCTCATTGGTGGGGCGGTGGATACGCTTGACGGATGCGCCGCCGAAGCTGG
The DNA here is from genome assembly GCA_963648915.1 of Acutalibacteraceae bacterium. Classification (GTDB taxonomy): domain Bacteria; phylum Bacillota; class Clostridia; order Oscillospirales; family Ruminococcaceae; genus Faecalibacterium. The sequence goes on from CAVJGY010000083.1 coordinate 1,088, forward strand.
AAACATTGTGGAGAGACATGCCGTTTTCATCCAGCCAGTCGATGGCGTCGGCAGTGCCCTCGCACAGGGTCTTGACGAGCTCCGGGTCGTTGATGCCCTTGCCGCCCACCATTGTGTCCAGTTCCATCAGTTCCACGCTGTCGAAGTATCCGGTGGGGTTGGCCTGATATGCGGCCCACTGCTCAGAGACGGTCTTTGCCAGCGCGGTGATGGTCTCATTGTCGGCGTAGTTGTCGGCGGCAGATTTCAGCATCTTTTCCACGCCAGCGGCTTCGTCAAACTCGTTCTCGTCCTGATAGACGGTCTTGGCTGCGTTCATGCCGCCCGTTGCGCGGACGGAGTTGCCGCCCACCATCGCCTGACTTTCGAGGATAATGACCTTCTGGCCTGCGTCGGCGGCAGTCATAGCGGCAGTCATGCCTGCGCCGCCTGCACCGATCACAACGACATCGGCGTCATAGCTGACCGTCTCGCCGTTGGCGGTCTTGTCGGCCTTTGCCATGTAGTCGTCCGGGTTCAGGCCAGCATCGGTCAGAGCCGCCTTTGCCGCTTCGATGAACGCATTGGAGGTAATGGTCGCACCGCTGATGCTGTCGAGGTTGATGGTATTGCCCTCCACGACTTCACTGGGGAACTGCTCGATGACGACCGAGCCGATGCCGGGAGTCTCGTTGTCGCCAGCGGCGGTGCAGTCGGTGATAACACTATCGGTCAGGGTCAGGGTGACGGACACATCGCCGCCCATGCCTTTGGCTGTGCCGGTATAGCTGCCGGACACGCCGCCGCTTGCAGTGGTGCTGGTGGATGCACTGCCGCCGCAGGCGGTCAGGAACATCGCACCAGCCAGAAGCAGCGAGGCCAGAACTTGTTTTTTCTTCTTCATAGTTCCTTCTCCTTTTGTTGAAATTCAATTGGGTCACGGCTCTTTTTTGCAAAAGCATCTGTGACGGTTTGATGATAACAGATGAACAGAAATTTCACAATCTTTAGAAAGTAAAGAAAATATTTTTTTGTGATACCACAAGACCCGTACCCGTCGGGGAGAAGTCCGACATGGGGTACGGGTCTTGCAGGTTTAGGAGAAACGCGAGCTGTCAGCGTGGAGGGAATGTCAAAGAATACGGATGAGGAAACTGGACACGATCAGCACACAAGCACCGCCAAGGCGGGTCGCCATCTGTGCGAAGGGAATCAGCCCCATCCGGTCGGCGGCAGAGAGCACTGCGATGTTGCCCGTGCCGCCCATCGAGTTGGTGCAAAGCCCGGCGGTGATGGCAGATTCCACCGGGTAGAAGCCGACCAGCTTGCCCAGCAGGGCGGCGCAGACGGCCACCGTCAGGATGATGGAAACGCAGATGAGCAGGTAGCGCGGCGTGATGGCGGCGGCGAGCACCTTCAAATCGAGCATGGCGATGCCGATGCCTGCCAGCAGAGCGTTCGTCAGATTCTTCATCACGAACTGACTCCACTGAACAGCGCACTGCTCGTACTGTTCCGGCACAAGGCCGAAGACCTTGCACAGAACGACGATGATGATCATAAATGCGTAGGCGTGGACGCTGGGGAACAGCTTGCTCACCAGTGAGCCGAGGGTGAAGAATGCCATTGCCATGAGCAGGCCTGCGCCCATCTTGACGAGGTCGAGAGGGGCAGGGGCGGCTTTTTTGTCCTCACCCAAGTCCATCAGCTTACCGTGACCGTTCCATTTGGGGACACTGTCGCCCAGTTTGGCAATGAGAGCGGCGCAGATGATCGCCAGCACGTTTCCAATGGTGGAGGCGGGAATCATCTGGGAAACGATCTGTGCCTTGTCCATTCCGGTGGCGTCGGCATAGATGCCGGACAGGGGCACAACACCCGCACCCATGCCGCCGCTCATCATTGGCATGGCGATATAGAGGATGGTCTCTCGAAAGCCCTGCCCGGTGAGGATGCCCACAACACCCGCCATCAGTGCGGCACAGGCCATGGAAATAAAGCTGACGGGCAGAAAACGGACAGCGGCCTTTTTCAGCAGCTCCCGGTCCATGCCGAGGATGCTTCCGGTGATGAGGGCGGCGATGTAGAAATCGAGGAAGCCGACCTGGTTCATAAAGGTGGTGCAGTTCTGGGTGACGGACTGGGGCAGAAGGCCGAAGGTCGCCAGCGCAGAGGAAGCGAAGATGCAGAACACTGCACCGCCGCCCAGATAGGAGCGGATGATGGGGGTCTTAGAGCCGATGAGGTTGAACAGGCTGCCCAGCACCATCATCACGGCCAGCGCGCCCACCATGTTCGTGGGAAGGATCTCGGTCACGGCGGCAAACAGGATAAGAGCCGCCACCAGCAGATACACGGGCAGGCTCATGCCTGCGATCTTGATGTCCAGAAGTGTCTGAAACCATGTGGGAGTTTTCTTTTCCGAAAGGGTCATGGAATCGGCAGTCATGGGTCAGCCCTCCTTTGGGTTTACAGCTTGGAAACGCCGGTCTTGCGGGCACAGTCGGCCACAGCAGCGGCGACCGCCTTGGCGACACGCTCATCGAATGCACCGGGGATGATGTAGTCCTCGTTCAGCTCCTCTTCGGGGATGATATCGGCGATCGCATGGACGGCGGCAATCTTCATCTCCTCGGTGATGTCGGTTGCCTGTGCATCCAGTGCGCCGCGGAAGATGCCGGGGAAGACGAGCACGTTGTTGATCTGGTTCGGGAAGTCGCTGCGTCCGGTAGCAACGATGCGTGCGCCGCCCTTCTTGGCCTCGTCCGGCATGATTTCCGGAGTGGGATTTGCCATCGCGAATACAATGGCGTCCTTTGCCATCGTGGAGACCATCTCAGCGGTCACGACATTGGGGGCAGATACGCCGATGAAGATGTCCCGGCCCTTCATGACCGTGGCGAGGTCGCCGTGGATCTGCTCGGCGTTGGTGCGCTGAGCCATCTCTGCCTGTGCAGGGTTCATCCAGTCCTCGCCCACGGCCAGCGCACCCTTGCGGTCGACCAGAACCACATCGCCGATGCCCAGCTCCAGCAGAAGCTTGCAGATGGAGATGCCAGCCGAGCCTGCGCCATTGATGACGGCCTTGACGTTGTGGATGTCCTTCTTCACCAGCTTCAGTGCACCCAGCAGGCCAGCGGAAACGACGATGGCCGTGCCGTGCTGGTCGTCGTGGAACACGGGAATGTCCAGCTCCTCCTTCAGACGGCGTTCGATCTCAAAGCAGCGGGGTGCGCTGATGTCCTCCAGATTGATGCCGCCGAAAGTCGGGGCGAGGTACTTGACGGTCTTGACGATCTCGTCCGGGTCTTTGGTGTCGAGGCAGATGGGGAAGGCGTCGATGTCGGCGAAGGTCTTGAACAGGATCGCCTTGCCCTCCATGACCGGCATTGCGGCCTCCGGGCCGATGTCGCCCAGACCCAGAACGGCCGTGCCGTCCGACACGACAGCGACCAGATTGCCCTTGGCGGTGTAGCGGTAGACCTCTTTCTTGTCGTCCCGGATCTTGCGGCAAGGCTCTGCAACGCCGGGGGTGTAAGCGGTGGACAGGTCGTCGCGGGTCTTGACCTCGACCTTCGAGACGACGGAGATCTTGCCCTTGTGAGATTCGTGCATTTCGAGTGCGAGCTTGTTGTAATCCATAATACGTTTCTCCTTTTTCCTGACGAAATGTTTTTGTGTTCGGGTTGCGCCCTTGTTGTGGCTATAGAGTACCACTCCGCCCGGCAAAAGAAAAGTTTTGGAAACTAAATGAAATGTTTGGAAAGTAAAGAAAAAATCCGGTGTCCAAAACCGACCTTTTGCAAGTAAAGAAAGTGGAAACGCGCGCCGAAATACGCTATACTAAAAACAAAGAAGAAAGGAGTGCAGGCCCGTGAAACGAACAAACCACCTGACCCTTCAGCAAAAGCTGATGCTGGGGTGCTCCGCCCTGCTGGTGGGGGTGCTTGTGCTGCTGGGGGCAACGCTGATCCCCCAGCGGCTTCACAGCTTTGACACCGAGCTGGATGACCGCATCGCCCTGACCGCCCGCATCGTGGCCGAAAGCAGCGACGCTGAGAACGCCCTGACGGATGGAACTGCCGCCGACCGCTGGATGGAGCATCTGGATGCTCTGGTCGCTGAGACCGAGGGTGTCGATTATATCGTTGTGGCGGACGCCAGCGGCAGGCGTGTCTACCACCCCGACCACACCCTTATCGGCCAACAGTTCGCAGGCGGTGACGAAGCGGCAGCTGAGAGCGGAAGCGCACCCTATATCACTACCCGTCACGGCGTGGAAGCCGACCAGCGCAGAGCCTTTCAGACCGTTTATAATGAAGAGGACGTTCCCATCGGCTTTGTGATGGTGAGCGCGTCGATGGCGAACATTCAAAAGGAAAAGCAGGAGTTGCTTTTCAGCTTCCTGCTGGTGTTCGCGCTGGTGCTAGCGGTCGGGCTGGGGCTTTCGTGGCTGCTGGCAAGAAGCGTCCGGAACTCCCTGCTGGGACATGAGCCGCGCACCTTTGCGCAGATGTACCTACAGCGTGAGGAGGTGCTCGACCACTTGAACGAGTGCCTGCTGGCGGTTTCGCCGGACGGAACCCTGCTGTTCACCAATGCCCGCGCCAAAAACATTATTGGGGAAAGACATCTTCCGGTGGCGTTCCCCCTTTGGCCGGAAGTTCACAATGCTTTTGCAGAGGGCACTTCCTACTCCGACCTGCTGACCGAGTGGGCAGAGTATACCTTCCTTGCGAAGATCGTGCCGCTGGACAAGGCGGGCGTCCTGCTCATCCTGCGCGACCGCACCGAGTATACCCGCATTGACCAGCAGCTCACCGGAACGAATCACGTCATCGAAGCTCTGCGCGCCAACACCCACGAGTTTCTGAACAAGCTCCATGTCATTTCCGGCCTGCTCCAAATTGGCGAAACGCAGAAGGCAATCGAGTTCATCAACGGCGTATCCG
>CAVJGY010000084.1:0-5975 GCA_963648915.1 Acutalibacteraceae bacterium
GTACTTGAGCTTCATGGTCTTTGCGCCAGCGGCCAGAGCCGACAGCTGATGGCCGAGGCAGATACCGAAGGTGGGGATGTTCAGCTCGAAGATCTTTTTCAGGTTCTCGATGACCTCCACCGGCTCGGCCGGGTCGCCCGGGCCATTGGACAGCATGATGCCGTCCGGGTTCAGGGCAGCGACTTCCTCCGCCGTTGCAAAGGCGGGCATGACGGTCACCTTGCAGCCGCGCTTGACGAGGCAGCGGACGATGTTCCGCTTGCAGCCGTAGTGCATCAGAACGATGTGCGTCTCACCCTTCTCGTTGTAGACCTCGGGCTTCTCGCAGGTGACGTTCTTGACCGCATCGGTGACGGCGTAAGCACGGATCTGCTCGAGCAGCGCGTCGGTCTGCGCCTTGTTTGCCGGGTCAGCCGGGTCAAAGGTCGTCAAAATCGCGCCGTTCATGACACCGCTCTCCCGGATGATACGGGTCAGGTGGCGGGTGTCGATGCCCTCAATGCCGATGGTGTTGTTTTTCTTTAAGAAGCTGTCCAGCGTCTCTTCGCAACGCCAGTTGGAGGGCGTTTTGCAGGCTTCGCGGACGATATATCCCTTCGCCCAGATGCGGTCAGACTCCATGTCATCATGGTTCATGCCGTAGTTGCCGATGAGCGGATAGGTCTGGGTGATGATCTGGCCGTAGTAGCTGGGGTCGGTCAGCGTCTCCTGAAAGCCTACCATACCGGTAGCAAAGACGACCTCGCCCACGGTGACGCCCTCTGCGCCGACCGACTGTCCGGCAAAGACCATGCCGTTCGCTAAAAGAAGATATGCGTTCATAGTATTCCTCGTTTCAACACAGATACGCTTTCAAGCCGTGCTTACAGGGTTTGCTTTGCTTCCTGCTTCATCTTGCGGCTGCCCAGATGGACCAGCGGCAGCTTGCCCTCCTTGCAGATGGGGCACTCTTCGGGTGCGTAGTTGGGCAGGTCGAGCTTCAGTGCGCTTGCCACGATGGGAATGGGCGACGGAGCTTCGGGCTTGGTGCGGTCGACGACGCAGGTGATGCCGACGCAGATGCCGCCGTTCTCCTCGATGACACGCTTGGTCTCCAGAGAGGAGATGCCAGTCGTCACAACGTCCTCCGCGATGAGGCACTTCTCACCCGGATGGATGGCGAAACGCTTCAGGGTCATCACATTGTCGACGCGCTCGGTGAAGATGGCGCGCTTGCCGGTCTGACGAGCCAGCTCGTAGGCGTAGACGATGCCGCCCATTGCAGGTCCGACGATGACATCAACGTCCATCTCGTTGATCTTCTCGGCGACCGCCTTCATGACCTCTGCGCAGCGGTCAGGATACTGCTGCAGGTAAGCCATCTGGCAGTACGCGCTGGAATGGCGGCCAGAGGACAGGAGGAAATGACCCTCCAGAAATGCGTCACAGCTCTTCAGGATCTCAAGTGCTTCACTCATAATTACTTCTCCCTCTCTTTAAAAGAATAGCTTCTTGCGGTATTGTACCACGCTTTTTGTCGAAACGCAAATTTATTCGTATTTGTTTTGAATTTAACGAATATTTTCGTCTTTTATGCGATTATTTCAGCTTTTATACAACATCTCGCGCACAACCGCGGATCTCGTCCAGCGTCTTGACGCCGTGTGCATCCATCCAGTCGGCCATCTCAGCGGCGACGGTCTCCATCGCACGGGGATTTGCAAAGTTTGCCGCGCCGACCTGGACTGCCGTCGCACCCGCCATGATGAATTCCAGAGCGTCGCGGCCCGTTGCGATGCCGCCCAGACCCACGACCGGGATATTCACCGCGCCGACAGCCTGCCAGACCATCCGGAGGGCGATGGGACGCACCGCCGGGCCGGACAGACCCGCAAAGATGTTGTTGAACACCGGACGGCGTTTCTCGAGGTCGATGGCGCAGGCCTGAAAGGTATTCGTCAGACTGATGGCATCTGCGCCAGCCGCCTCGACCGCCTTGCACATCTCGGGGATGTTCTCGGCCTGCGGGCTGAGCTTCACCATCAGGGGCTTTTTGCAGGCGGCGCGCACCATCTTAACGACCTCGCCCGCCGCTTCTGCTTTGACACCGTAGGCCATGCCGCCGACCTTGACGTTCGGGCAGGAGATGTTCAGCTCCACGATGTCCACCGCGCTCTCGCTCAGCATCGCCGCGCCCTCAACGTACTCTTCTTCGCTGTGGCCGCCAAGGTTGGCGATCGCCACCGTGCCGTACTTCTGCTTCAGCTCCAGCATCTCGTTCAGCTCCACGTCGATGAAGTGCTGAACGCCCGGGTTCTGCAGGCCGATGCTGTTGATCAGGCCGGAGGGTGTCTCCCAGAGACGCTCGCCCTTGTTACCGTACTGTCCGTGCAGGGTCAGACCCTTGCCGGAGATGCCGCCGATCTTCGCAAAGTCGGCCAGCTCTTCATATTCCACACCATAGCCCACCGTACCGGATGCACCGATGATGGGGCTGTTCATCGTAAAACCGAGCAGGTTCGTTCTCAAATCCGCCATCAGAATACCTCCGTTGCATCAAAGACCGGGCCGTTTTTGCAGACGCTCTTGCCCTCACCGCTCTTGGTCTCGCAGGTGCAGCCCAGACATGCGCCGATGCCGCAGGCCATCTTCTTTTCAAGGCTGACGAAGCAGGGCGTGCCCTTCTCCGCGCAGAGACGGGCGGCATTCTTCATCATGACCGTCGGGCCGCAGACCAAGACTACGTCGTAGTCCGCCGGGTCGTACAGCTGGGTCACAAAGCCGTGGAAGCCGACCGCACCCGTATCGGTGGAGACCTTGACGAGGTTTGCGATGGAGCGATACTCCTCCATGCAGTAGGGCTTGTCCCGGAAGCCGAAGAACACATCCGGCTTCACGCCTGCCGCTGCCAGCTCACAGGTCAGCTGATACATCGGCGCAGTGCCGATGCCGCCGCCCACGACAGCGATCTTCTGATACTGCTTCACCAGCTCCGGCACATCGAAGCCGTTTCCCATCGGGCCAGTCAGCTGGAAGGTATCTTTCACTTTCAGCTCTGCCAGCTTTTTCGTGCCCTCACCGATGACCTGATACAGGAACTCGATGGTGTTGGTGTCGGCGTCGTAGTGATGGACGCTGATGGGGCGGGAGAGGAACGGTGCTTCGTCCGCACCCCAGCTGCGCAGGGTGAAGAACTGTCCCGCATGGGGGATATGCTCGCGGTCCGGCCACAGGACGGTCAGCAGACGGATGTCCTCTGCGATGACCTCATGGCGCAGGACGGTCGCTTCACAGCAGGCTGCACGCATGAGCAATTGCCTCCTTCATGTTCACACACTCGTTGTAAGCGGCCTCGTCGAAGGCCACGCCCGGCTGCTTCTTGTAGGCCAGCAGGATACCACGGCTGGAATTGACGACGCCGCCGTTGCCCTTGGTGAGGTACTGGGCGATGTCCTCGGCCTTGCCGCCCTGTGCGCCGTAGCCGGGGATGAGGAAGAAGGAATCCTGATACTTTGCGCGAATTTCGGTCGCTTCCTCGATGTGCGTACCGCCGATGACAAGACCGATGGAGGAGTAGCCGTGCTCGCCCATGTAATCCTTGCCCAGAGCGTTCAGCTTGTCGCCGACCAAGTCGTAAACGTGACGGCCGTCGGCCAGCTTCTCATACTCGAAGTCCTTTGCGCCGCCGTTGGAGGTACGGCAGAGGACGAACATGCCCTTGCCCTGCTTCTCAGCATAGGGCAGATAGGGGCTGATGGAGTCCAGACCCATGTAGGGAGCGAGGGTCACAAAGTCAGACTCGAAGTCACCGGTGAAGTGACCCATTGCGTACATTTCAGCGGTCTTTGCGATATCGCCGCGCTTGATGTCAGCAATGACCGGGATGCCAGCCTCACGGACAGCCTTCAGGGTGTCGGCATAAGCATGCAGACCTTCCAGCCCCAGCGACTCATAGTAAGCGATCTGGACCTTGTAGCAGCCAGCGACGGCCTTGGTCGCATCAATGAGCTTCTTGTTGAAGCGGACGATGTTCTCGCCCTTGGACAGGGTGCTGTCCACGAAATCGGCGGGCAGATAGCTGAAATCGGTATCCAGACCGACGCAGACCGGGCCGCGTGCTTCGACTGCTTCGTACAGTTTATCCATGTTCGTCATTGTTGTTTTCCTCCTGTATACTCTCTATAATAATGTATAAATACCTCTTTTAGGCTTCCCCTTGAGGGGAAGCTGGCTGCGAAGCAGACTGATGAGGTGGAAGCCTTCCGGAAATTGTATTTTATCTTTACGCCTACACCTCATCCGCTTCACTGCGTTCAGCACCTTCCCCTCAAGGGGAAGGCTTTATCAGCGGCATCTCACTCTGCCTGATAGGTCAGCTCGCCGCCCTTGACGGTGGCGCAGACCTTGCCGTACAGCTGAACGCCGTCGTAGGGGCAGTTGTGGGATTTGGAGTGGAGCTTGTCCTTGTCCACCACATAGGGGGTGTCAAGGTCGACCAGAACGAAGTCTGCATCATAGCCCGGCTCGAGCTGACCCTTTGCCAGACCCAGAATTTGTGCCGGGCTGGTGCTCATCAGGTGAACGAGCAGTTCCAGCGGCAGATCTTCCTCCTTGCAGAGCTTGGTGTAGCAGACACCAAAAGCCGTCTCGCTGCCGACCATGCCCGCCATGCCCTTGAGCTTGTCCTCCTCGGAGTGGGGCGCGTGGTCGGTGGCGATAGCGTCCACCACGCCGGAACGGATGGCATCGATGAGTGCCTGCACATCGTCAGCCGTCCGGATGGGCGGGTTGACGCGGTAATCGCAGGTGTCATTGGTGAACCACAGGTGGTGCGGCGTGACCTCGCAGGTAACAGGCGCACCATGCAGCTTTGCCATCTGGATGGCTTCAATTGCGCCACGGGTCGAGACGTGGCACATGTGCAGGCGGGTCTGGTAATACTCGCTCAGCCAGCAGTTCCGGACGGTCTCGAGGTCCTCGGCCAGACGGTAGTCCCACGGGCTGATCTCCATATCCTCGGCGTGGCTCATCACGGTGATGTCCCGCTGGGTGCAGATAGCAAATGCGCGTGCCATCGTTGCGTTGTCCTGCACGCCGTGGCCGTCCTCAGTGATGAACTTGACCGATGCGGGCAGGGTCTTGAGATGGTCGAGGGTCTTGCCGTCGAAGTTCTCGGTGATGGAGACGGTCTGGTTGACATCGCACAGGCCGACCTCTGCCGCCTTTTGCTCGACCATTGCGGCCTGTGCCGCCGACGAGCAGACAGGCTTGGTGTTGGGCATCAGGTTGACGAAGGTGTATCCGCCCGCAGCCGCCGCACGGCTGCCCGTCTCGATGTCCTCCTTGTACTCGAAGCCCGGCGTCCGCCAGTGGCAGTGCAGGTCAACGAAGGCAGGCAGAACGGTCAGACCGCCCGCATCGAGGACAGTCTCGTTCTCCCCGACCAGTCCGGCCAAGTCCTGACCGATGGCCGCGATCTTGCCATCCCGGACGTAAAGCTCTACGGGGCGGCCCTCGGCGTTGACAGCGTTTACAAGCAGCATAATGTACCTCCCATTTGTCGGATCTGTTCGCGTACACGCCCGTTTCCGGGCAAAAAAAAACTTTTCCCCGCAAAGGGAAAAGTCAATTCATCGCAAAAGAAAACAACGCCTCCATAACAAAACCGACAGCAAACTGATTCTTCCGTTTTGCGCGCATCGACTTTGCCAGCATCGTGTTGTCTCCTTCTGAGTTGTGTTTTATTTCGATATATTTTAGCATAGAAGCGCGAAATGTGTCAATGCCTCCGGCGATTTTGATTGTGAAAAGGTTTCTATTCCGAAGCCCGGATTTTTAGCTACTCTACCGAAAAAATGGATTTTTAATCAAAATGCCCCCATTTTTCCAAAAAATCCGTCCCAATTCCTAGCGTGTCGCTGTACATTAAAGTTCACCTGTGTTATTATAATAGGACACGAGAGTATCACGCCGCCGGGTTCTGGGCGGCAGAAAGC
>CAVJGY010000085.1:0-1038 GCA_963648915.1 Acutalibacteraceae bacterium
CACTTCGCCTAGACCGAATGCCCCGCCGCAGGCTTTCAGGCAGACAAAGAGATAGACCAAGCCCATCAGCAGAGCCGACACCGACGACGATGCCGCCCGCAGAAGTCCCATCACGCCCCGGCGGAACTTGAAGAAGGTGCTGTCCCTGCCGTAAACATTCGTCATCTGATGGCCGACGACATTCTGATACTGATTGTAAATGCGGAGGTCGGGTGCGTTTTTCGGGTCTTCGGGCAGGTCCAGCTGAACGCGGAACATCCGGTTGCCCAGCTTGCCGGACTCCTGCACCAGCGGCATATACTTCGCCGCCTGCCCTGCAAATACCGGAGACAGGCAGGCCGCGCCGACCATGACCGCGAAAAACACAGCCACGAACAGCGGATGGCTCAGAAAAGCCAGCTTTCCATCCGGAACTTTCGAGGCAAACAGTCCCCACGACAGCACCAGACCGCCGACGATTTGAAAGAGTGCCGTCACGACCTGCTCGACCTGCAAAATGCAGACCGTGCCGCCCGCGCCGCTCAGGTTTGCGTTCTGCAAGATCTGGCTGTACATGTCGTAGACCCGCTGGCTGTCCTCGTCCACATAGTCGAGGGACATCTGCTTGTCCATGTAGGTCTTGTTATGCCGCCGCCACATGTCGTCCGTCTCGACCTCTTTCCAGCGGTAGGCCGCCGAACGGCAAAGACTGAGCACCGCCGTTGTGCCCAAGATCCAGAGGACAAGGAGCATCAGCCGATGCACGTCCCGATTCCCGGCCAGCTCCCCGACCAACTGCGCCGACAGCCAAACCGTCGCATAAGGACTCAAGGCCGTCAGTGCGGCACAGGCAAAGGTCGCATAGAAGAACCGGGGCGACAGATGCCAGAAAATTTTCCATTCTCGCAGAGCGTACTGAATGCCCTGCTTCATCGTGATTTTTTCGTTCTGCTCACTCATACGGCTTTCCCCTCCCGGTAATATTTGCTCTGCACCTCAAACAGGTCGGCATATCCGCCGCCCCGTTTCAGAAGTTCTTCGTGCGTGCCCTCCTCGGCA
>CAVJGY010000085.1:1048-3961 GCA_963648915.1 Acutalibacteraceae bacterium
CCTTCAGGTAGAGGATGCGGTCGCAGAACCGGGTGGATGCAAGGCGGTGAGAGATGAAGAGCGAGGTCCTGCCCTGCGTCATCTCGTTGTATTTCATGTAGATGTCATTCTCGGCGATGGGGTCGAGTGCCGCCGTCGGCTCGTCCAGCACCAGGATCGGCGCGTTTTTGTAAAGTGCCCGCGCCAGCATCAACCGCTGGGTCTGACCGCCGGACAGCTCGATGCCGTCCTCATAGACTGCCCGTCCGATTTGGGTGTCCAGTCCCTTCGGCAGACTCTTCACCTTGTCGGTCAGTCCGGCTTCCTCAAGGCAGTACCAGACCCGGTCGGTGTCGATATCCTGAATCGTCTGCGCCACATTTTCGGCCACGGTCGCGGACAGGACAGAAAAATTCTGGAACACCGCCGCGAACAGTTGGTAATAATCCCGGCGGTTGTACTGCCGGATGTCCTCACCGTTCAGCAGAACGCGCCCCTCGGTGGGGTCGAGAAAGCCGCAGAGCAGCTTCACCAAGGTCGTCTTGCCCGCACCGTTCAAGCCCACGATGGCGAGATTTTCGCCCGGACGGAGCGTCAAATCGAGGTGCGAGATGGTGTCCTTCTCCGCACCCGGGTAGCGATAGGAGACGTCCTCGAGCCGCAGTTCATAGGGAACATCCAGCTGCTTTTCCAGCGGTGTACCGTCCTCAAACCGGAAGGGTTCGGGGTACTCGAGGAATTCCCGCACCGTCGAGATATCAAGGCACTGCCTGTGGAGGGTCGAGAACTTTTCGAGGATGCCCGACACCCACTGTGCGAATCCGGTCGCCGCTCCGAAATAGAGCAAGAACTGCGAGACAGGCAGACCCTTTTCCAGCGTCAGCCAAATCAGATAGGCATAGGCCGCGCCATTCCGGACGAGAAGCAATACCAAGTCGATGACATTCGCCCAGAGATAGTTTTTCTCCCGCCGGATGAGGAAGCCGCGATAAAGCTGGATGGCCGACTCCCAGATGTCCTCGACCCACTCCCGCAGACCGAAAATGCGAATGTCCTTTCCGTATTGGCGGCCAGTCGCGACCCTCTGGACATAGCGAAGCTGTTTTTCACAGCGTGCGGCTTCTTCCCGGTGGCGGTAGCTCCACCCGTTGATGTGTTTCGAGGCCACATAACTGATGGCCGAGGTCAAGGTCACCAGCAGGCAAAGTCCGACATTCAGCCCGGACAACAGCAGCAGATAGGCCGCAAAGCCGATGAGGTTCGTCAGGATATCCTCCCAGCTTGCCCAGAAGGACTCGATGGATTCGCTGTTGGTGCTTCCGGCGCGTTCTGCCTTCGCACTCAAATCCAAAAAGTTTTTGTCCAGCAGGTTCGGGTAAGAGGTCGATGACCGCTTGAGGGCGGAAAGCCGCAGAATGTCCATACGGACCTGTAATTTCCCGAAGAGGTCGAGGTTGTCCAGATATTTGAACAGGAACGACAGCACCAGCAGAAGCCCTGCAAACCCGCCGATAGTGATGAGCAGCTGACTCAGCGGGGCGTTCCGCTCCAAGTCGGCAATGACCGCCGGGGCAAACAGCAGTTCGGTGATGGTCTTGCCCGCCGTCACCAGTGCCAGCGAAACCCCCACTGTGAACACCGTCCAGTGCTTGCCCCTCCACGCGATGCCCAGCATATAGGCCGTGACCTGCCAGAGGTTGTATTTTGGTTTGGGCGTTTTCGCCCGTTGTTCTTCGTTCTTTCCCATGTTGGTTTCCCCTTTCGTTCGTCTGGACAAAGGATACCACAAAAAATCATCCCCAACACATTTTGGGGATGAACTGTCGTATTCGGGGGATGAAATGCAACTTTATAAAGGCTTCCCCTTGAGGGGAAGCTGTCGAGCGTATGCGAGACTGATGAGGTGAAAGCGCAAAGGCCAGCTTTTTCTTTCGGGTAAGTCTCCACCTCATCCGGCACTTCGTGCCACCTTCCCCTCAAGGGGAAGGCTAAGAGTGATTCATACTTGCGGTATTAAAATCTCCGTCGTGAATGCGCCGTCCTCGCTGTTGCGGGTGAGATAGCCGTCCAACTTTTCCACGATGGCGTCAATACGGACAAGGCCGAAGCCGTGCCCCTCACCCTTGGTGGTGGCGAAGCGTTTTCCAATTTTCGACTGCTTCTTGGTGGCCGTGAAGTTGGTGAAGGAGATGTAGAGCTGTGTCCCCTTCATATCCATATAGACCCGGATGAGCCGCTCCTCCTCGGGCAGCTCGGCACTGGCGTCCATGGCGTTGTCGAAGAGGTTGCCGAGGATACAGCAGAGGTCCAGCTCGCTCATTTTCAGCTTCACGGGGATGTGCGCATCGATTTGAACGGGAATCTTCCGGCTCTTCGCGAGGGAGACCTTGCTGTTGATGATGGCGTCGGCCATCGCGTTTCCGGTCTTGATGGCAAGGTCGACCGTGTTCAGGTCGGTGTCCAGCTTGTCGAGATATTCCCGGACGCCCTCGAGGTCGCCCTGTGCCGCGAGGACTTTCATCGTCTGGATGTGTCCCCGGTAATCGTGCCGCCAGCCCCGCATCTGGCGGTACATGTTGTCGACCTCCTTGTAGTGCGTCTCGATCAGCTCCCGCTGATAGGCTTCGACCTTTTTGTCCAACAGATTTGAAAACAACTTTATCATTTATCTTTTTCCCCTTCACACTGCCGTGCATCGCCGCACCAAAAGGCTTCCCCTTGAGGGGAAGCTGTCTGCGTGAGCAGACTGATGAGGTGGAGGCCTTCCCGAATCCGGCATCTTTCCTCCGCGCTTCCACCTCATCCGACACTTCGTGTCACCTTCCCCTCAAGGGGAAGGCTTTTTGTCCCATCAAGTTTCTCGCTCAATCCCAAGATTTCTTAAAATATCTTCGCATACCCCCTCAAAGTTTTCCTTTATTTCTGAATTCGGAT
>CAVJGY010000085.1:3971-5815 GCA_963648915.1 Acutalibacteraceae bacterium
TCTCAGAACCGTATATCCCAGTTCTTTCAGGTACGAATCACGTTCCGAATCTTTTTCTTTACCGTCCTCCGAAAAATGCTGTGAACCATCCAATTCAATGACAACTTTTGCACTTGCACAGAAAAAGTCGACAATAAACCAACCGATTACTTTCTGTCGATTTATGGTTACAGGCAAATTTTTCAAAAACTCATGCCACAAACGCCGTTCTTCCTTCGTCATATTTTTTCGCAACGTCTGCGCTGTAGGTGTCAGTCTCGGGTTATTTGTTTGATTCACAATTACGTCCTCTCGATGATTGCACGGTTCAGAGGCTCATATGCGCCACGGGGGAGGGGCAGGACGGTACCATCGGCCAGATAGACCTCCTTCTTCGTGACCCGGCGGATCTGCCGCAGGTTGACGATCATCGACCGCCCGACCCGGCAGAAGCTCTCGTCCAGCTCCGCCTCAAACTCGGCCAGCGTCCGCTTGACCGTGTAATCGCGCTTGGCGTGGATGGTGACATAGTTCTGCCGGACGTCCAGATACCGCACCTCGTAGACCGGGAGGCGGATCATCTCGCCCGAAAGCTCGAGGTTGAGACAGCGGGCGTTCTTCCGGCACTTTTCGAGGGCGCGGTCAAGGACAGAGAACAGCTTTTCCCGGCTGACGGGCTTCATCAGGTAGTGCAGAGCCGCCACGTCATAGCCCTCGGCGATGTAATCCGAATAGCCCGTGATGAACACGATCTGCACCGCTTCGTTGTCCTTCCGGACGGCCTTTGCCATCGTCACGCCGTCCATCTCGCCCATTTCCACATCCAGAAGGAGGATGTCATAGCTTTTATCCTCCTCGTAGCGGAACAAAAACTGCTCTGCCGACGAGAACCGCTCCACCAAAGCGTCCAATTCCCGTTCTGCCGCCCATGTCTGCACCAGCTCCTCCACATAGGCGGCATCCACTGCACTGTCATCACAAACCGCGATCCGATACGCCATTTCTTCCGTACCCTCCCATTTCGTAAGAATCCCGGATTCAGTATGACATGTTTTTCCGCCGATTGCAAGATTTCAGACGCCGCACGCAAAAAGAGCCGCCCTGCTCGTTTGCGAACAGGACGGCTCAGCGATAATTTAGTAATTCTTTGCGACCAGCTCAAAGTAGCTCTGGGGATGTGCGCAGACCGGGCACTTCATGGGAGCGGACTTGCCGATGGTCGTGTAGCCGCAGTTCCGGCAACGCCAGACCTGCTGTTCCTCACGGGCAAAGACTTTGCCGTTCTTGAGGTTCTCGGCCAGCTGACGATAACGCTCCTCGTGCTCCTTCTCGATGGCGGCGACCATCGTGAACAGGGCCGCGATCTGGTTGAAGCCCTCTTCCTTAGCTTCCTTTGCCATCCGGGGATACATCTCGGTCCACTCGTCGTACTCACCGCCGGCGGCCATCTCGAGGCAGGTCATTGCGTCGGGCATTGCGCCGCCCTGCAGCAGCTTGAACCAGATCTTGGCGTGCTCCTTCTCGTTGCCCGCGGTCTCCTCAAAAATCGCTGCCAGCTGCTCATAGCCCTCCTTCTTTGCGACGCTTGCAAAGTAGGTGTACTTGTTCCGTGCCTGACTCTCGCCTGCAAATGCTTCCCACAGGTTTTTCTCGGTCTTGCTGCCCTTCAGTTCCATAATAATATTCTCCTTTTATCCAATATTCCGGGAACTCTCCATCCCGGTTATTCCAGTTTATTACCATCCGTTCCGGATGTTCTTTGTCTGACCATAGTATAGCAGATTTTGGAGCAAAAATCAAGAATAATTCCTATTTATTTTTGAAAATTTTTCATACTGGGATGTGTCTATTGTGCAATTCTTTAA
>CAVJGY010000086.1:0-5757 GCA_963648915.1 Acutalibacteraceae bacterium
ACGCCATCGCGAACGGCCCGGCCAGTCTGGATGTCCCGCTCCCGCCGCTGAGCCTTTCGACGCTCCGCCTGCCCGCCGTTGTGATGGGCGTTGCGATTTTGCTGGGCTTGGAAGGGCTGAAAAAGTCGATGGAAAAATCAAACGCATAAAGAAAAATCTCCGCCGGGCGTCAAAACCCGGCGGAGATTTTTTGCGTATCTGTTACATGGCGAACTGGATGGTGCAGAAGGCTGCATAGATGCAGAGCAGCAGGATGCCCTGCCAGCGGGACAGCTTGCCCTTGAGCAGTGCGGGAACGGTCAGGATGAGCATGACCGCCCACATGACCGGGATGTCCATCACGAGAGAGGCATTGATGCCGAAGAGGGTGGACTCCTGCGGGATGCTGAACGGAGCGAGGGAGACGGAAACGCCGCTGACGAGAACGAGGTTAAAGACATTCGCGCCGATGACGTTGCCCAGAGACAGCGCACCGTGACCCTTTGCCAGCGAGGAAATGGCGGTAGCAAGCTCAGGCAGGGAAGTGCCCAGTGCAACGAAGGTCAGTGCGATGACGGACTCGGGCACACCGAGAGCCTGTGCGATGAGCGTGCCGTTGTTGACGAGCAGGTTTGCGCCGACTGCAATGAGAACTGCACCGACGACCAGCAGGCCGATGTCCTTGCCGAGGGAGCTTTCACCGCTCTCTTCCTCTTCTTCCTCGGGGGCGGGGGCGTTCTTCATCGCCATGACGTTACAGACGATGTAGGCAACGAACATTGCCAGCAGGACGAAGCCGATGGGACGGCTGAAATAGCCGGTGGAGTAGGCGACGCCTGCATAAATGGCGGCGGCAGCAAAGAAGAAGAGCACCGGGATGCGCAGGCTCTTCGGGTCGACCTTGCCCGGACGGACAGCGACCGTGATGGCCGCGATGAGGGCGGCGTTGCAGATGACCGAGCCGATGGCGTTGCCGTAGGCGATCTCACCGTGGCCGGACAGAGCCGAGGTGGTGGAGACCATGACCTCGGGCAGGGTCGTGCCGATGGAAACGACGGTCGCACCGATGAGCAGCTCCGGCACATGGAAACGGCGGGCGATGCCGGTCGAGCCGTCCACGAACCAGTCGCCGCCCTTGATGAGGCAGAGCAGACCCACAATGAACAATAAAACGGGGATAAGCATGTTTTTTCTCCTTTTTAACGTGATGGGTGAATTTCCGGAGGACAAAAAAGAGACTTCTATTACAGAACGCCCCGCATGGGGCACATCCTGTAATAAAAGTCTCAAGCATTCGGCATCCTGCGGGCATTTCTGCCGGGCATGTCGCAAAGATGCAGCGCGTACCTCAGCCAAAAGGCCGCGCCCTCTACTCCCTTTTATCCGAAAAGCAGTATACTAGATTTGAGGGGAAAAAGCAAGCGAAAACGCAAAAAATTAGTCGGCCTTAACCACTTTTTTCGCGTTCGGGTAGACCCGCTCCATCCGGCTGTTGTCAAAATGCTCGTCCAGATAGACCTCAAAATCGTTGGCAGGTTCAACGCCGCTGGTGCGGGCGTCGTACCGTGCCAGTGCCAAGGCCGAAAGGGTCATGTTCACGGTCATGAAGAGGGCGAGCAGAATCGTCATCCACGGCTTGACGTGACGGCGGACTTTTGCCATCAGCTTGGCGACCAGAGGATAGCCGTGCCGCAGCCAGACCACCGCCGCGATGCCCCAGAAGAAGCAGTAGAGCAGGTTGATGCGTCCGCCGAGGTTGAACTTGAACCCGCTGTAATCCCAGAACACCACGCCGAACAGCAGCTCACCGACGGCACTGCACACATATTCGTATGCGCCGCCCATGATAACGCCAAAGCAGAAGATGGAGCGGTCGCTCTTGTGCTCGCTGTTCCGTAAAAGAATGGTAGACAGCACCAGCGCAAGCCCCCAGACGACGCTGAAAGGCCCCCAGACCAAGCTGGAACGGCTCATCCAGATGCCCGCCGTGATGCGGCAGAAGATGGTCTCCACCACATCGCCAAGGAACGCACCGATGACAAAGAGCCAGAGCAGGTCGGCAAGGCTGATGCTCTTTTCGGCGGAGGTGGTCGGCTCAGGCCGTGCGGCCTCCGGGTATGCGCGCTGGATTCGACGCTCGACGCTGGCACTGATTTTCTGGCGCAGGCGGTCGGAACGCTTGCTCAGCTCGACGTTCAGCTGCTCGAGATGGGGATGCTTGGCCGCATAACGGCTGACGACCACCACCGCACCAATTTGATCGAGGACGGCCACCACCATAATTACCCAGACCGCCGGATGGAGCAGCCACGACGGGATGAGCAGGCAGAGCCGGAGCAGCAGGTCGTTCCCCCAGAGGACGCAGACCAGACCCAGCAGACCCCAGAGGACGGAGTATTGCAGGCAGATATAACCATCGATGTTGAACTTTTTGCCCGAGTAGTCCCACCAGCGGCGGTGATGGACGCGCTCGAGGATCTTTGCGGTCAGCCACTCGATGATGGTCGCAATGACCGCACTGCCGAGGAACAGCGCGAAGGGATTGGTGCGTAGATCGGCCAGACCGACCGACATGAAAACGGCCGCCGTGCCGTAAACGAAGCAGAACGGGCCGGACGCCGCGCCGCGGTTGGTGAATCGTCCTCCCTTGATGGTGGCGACGACCGTTTCACCCACCCAGCCCAGAAACGAATAGACCAGATAAATGACGCTCAGAGTGTAAAAATTCAGTTCCATGTGGTTCTCCTTTCCGAGAAACTGACCCCAGTGTATTCGATTCTGCGCCGTTTCACAAGTATTCTTTCCGAAACTTCATAATTTGTTCATAGAAAAAGCCGAGCCTTGGCGGTCGGATACAGGGGGGCAAAGGTGGTGTATCCGAGGCGCAAGACTCGGCGGGGGTATTCAATTAGAATTCAGCCGACTGCCTCCCATAGGATGCAGGGCAGACATTTGAGAAAAATCAAAGGATACGGTTAATAGGTCACGATAACGGTGGTGTAATAACCGTCCATCTGAATGACAGCGATTCCGATCTCTTTCGCAAAAGCGTCAACTTTGACGGAGAGGGTTACAGCTGGCTCTTGTACAGCTCGACGATCTCCTCGACGCTGGTGTCACGGGGGTTACCGGGACGGCAGGCGTCTGCATAAGCGGACTCGGCGAGGAACTGGATGTCCTCCTCCTTCAGGATGTCGTGCAGGTTTGCGGGGATGCCGACGTCAGCCGACAGCTGCTTGACAGCGGCGATGGTTGCATCTGCGGCCTGTGCGTCGTTCATCTCGTCGATGCCCTTCACGCCCATTGCCTTACCGACAGCGCGGTAACGCTCGCCTGCAACGGTCTTGTTGTATTCCAGACCGACCGGCAGCAGAATTGCACATGCCACGCCGTGCGGGGTGTCATACAGAGCAGACAGGCCGTGTGCCATGGAGTGGACGATGCCCAGACCGACGTTCGAGAAGCCCATGCCTGCGATGTACTGACCCAGTGCCATACCCTCGCGGCCTTCCGGAGTGTTCTGGACAGCACCGCGCAGGTTCTCACTGATCAGCTTGATTGCTTCCAGATGGAACATATCGGAGATGGTGCAGTGACCCTTGGTGATGTAGCCCTCAATGGCGTGGGTCAGAGCGTCCATACCGGTGGCGGCGGTCAGACCCTTGGGCATGGAGGACATCATATCGGGGTCGACGACAGCGATCTCCGGGATGTCGTTGGTGTCGACGCAGACGAACTTACGCTTCTTCTCGACATCGGTGATGACGTAGTTGATGGTGACCTCCGCCGCCGTACCAGCGGTGGTCGGGACAGCGATGGTGAAGACAGCGTGCTTCTTGGTGGGAGCAACGCCTTCCAGAGAACGCACATCGGCGAACTCGGGGTTGTTGATGATAATGCCGATGGCCTTTGCGGTGTCCATCGAAGAGCCGCCGCCGATGGTGACGATGCAGTCAGCTTCCGCAGCCTTGAATGCGGCCACGCCGTCCTGCACGTTGGCGATGGTGGGGTTGGGCTTGATCTCGCTGTAGACGGTGTAGGCGAAGCCTGCGGCATCCAGCAGGTCGGTGACCTTCTTGGTGACGCCGAACTTGATGAGGTCGGGGTCGGAGCAGACGAAAGCCTTCTTGTAGCCGCGGGCGGTCAGCTCGGGAACGATGTTCTCGATAGCACCGTGTCCGTGATAGGAAATGGTATTCAGAACAATGCGGTCAGCCATAATCAATTTCCTCCAAAAATCTCTCTGTGTTCGCATCTCAGGCGAACCTTCTTAAAGCTACTTTACCACATTGTTAAAAAACATTCAATGTCAATTTCTTATGATTTTGATGAAATTTTTGTATCGTGCCAAAAATTTTGGCAAAAAACTGTGCAGTCTGCACAGCAAAAAGCGGCCCGCGGCGGCTTTCCATCCGGGTCGAAGTCTGTTATACTGTGTTCAGAAGAATTTCAGGAGGGAAGCGTTCCATGTCAAAATACATTCTCGCCCTCGATCAGGGCACGACCAGTTCCCGCGCCATCCTGTTCGACGATCAGCAGAACATCGTGGCGGTCAGCCAGAAGGAATTCACCCAGTTCTACCCGAAAGAGGGCTGGGTCGAGCACGACCCGATGGAAATTTGGTCGAGCCAGTACGCCGTCATGATGGAGGTCATCGCCCAGAGCAACATCCGGGCGGCGGACATTGCGGCGATCGGCATCACCAACCAGCGGGAGACGACGATTTTGTGGGACAAGGCCACCGGGCGTCCCATCTATAACGCCATCGTCTGGCAGTGCCGCCGGACTGCGCCCATCGTGGACAGGCTGGTCCAGCAGGGCTTGACCGACCATATCCGCCAGACCACCGGACTTCTGCCCGATGCCTATTTCTCTGCAACGAAGATTCGCTGGATCTTGGACAAAGTACCGGGCGCACAGGAGCGTGCCGAACGGGGCGAAATTTTGTTCGGTACGGTGGACAGCTGGCTGCTCTGGAAGCTGACGGGCGGGGCTGTTCACGCCACCGACCGCACCAATGCCTCCCGCACCATGCTCTACGATATCCATAAGCTGGATTGGGACGAGACGCTGCTGAACGCGCTGAACATCCCGCGTGCGATGCTGCCGGACGTCCGCTCGTCCAGCGAAATTTACGGCACGACCGAGATTCAGGGCGCGAAAGTCCCCATCGCGGGAATGGCGGGCGACCAGCAGGCGGCTCTGTTCGGGCAGACCTGCTTTGCGCCGGGCGAGGCGAAGAACACCTACGGCACGGGCTGCTTTTTGCTAATGAACACGGGCGACAAGCCCTTTGAAAGTCAGAACGGCCTTGTCACGACGCTGGCGGCGACCCCGAAGGGAACGGTGCAGTACGCGCTGGAAGGTTCGGTCTTTGTGGGCGGTGCAGTCATCCAATGGCTGAGAGACGAGCTGCGCCTGTTCAGCGAGAGCCGGGACGCGGAATACTACGCCCAGAAAGTGCCCGACAATGGCGGCGTCTATCTTGTGCCCGCCTTCACGGGTCTGGGTGCGCCCAACTGGGATATGCGGGCGAGAGGCTGCATCATGGGCATCACCCGGGGCACGAAGCGGGAGCATATCATCCGCGCGGCACAGGAGTCCATCGCCTATCAGGTGGCCGATTTGGTAAAGGCGATGGAGGCCGACACCGGATTGAAGCTGGAAGCTCTGCGTGCGGACGGCGGCGCGAGCCGTGACCGCTTCCTGATGCAGTTCCAGTCGGACATCATCGGCTGCCGTGTCCGCCGCCCGGCCATCCGGGAGACGACGGCACTG
>CAVJGY010000087.1:0-5642 GCA_963648915.1 Acutalibacteraceae bacterium
CACCTCATCCGGCATTTCATGCCACCTTCCCCTCAAGGGGAAGGCTTTAAATTAACTTCAACGCTTCAAACGCCCTTGCAATGCCATCCTCGGTGACAGAAGGACACACACGGTCGCAGAGCTTTTTCAGGTTCTCCGAGCCATTCGCCATGCAATAGCTGATGCCGACAACATCGGTCATCTGCAGGTCGTTGTCGCTGTCACCAAAGCCGATGGTGTCGCTGAGGGGCACTCCCAGATAGTCGCAGATGGCCTTGATGCCCGTGCCCTTGTTGAATTTGCGGTTGATGAGTTCACCGTTGACGGCATCCCGGCTCAGGTCGCCCAGTCTGCTCTCGCAGAACACGAACTGATCCTCATACTGCCGCTTGGCCTCCAACAGGTCGTCGGCATTTTTTGCGATGTAAACGATTTTATAGATGGGCGCACCTGCGTAGCTTTCGATGGGGCGAAGGGTCATCCCGAACTCCATCATCTTCTTCCAGCGTTCGGCTTCGCTGTTCAGCGCACCGGCCTGCTTGAACATTTCGGTGAACCGCTCGATCATCTTCACGCCGCCATACGTCTCGTCCCGAGCCTCCAGTGTGCACTCGACGCCGTGCTCCTCCATCACCTTCCGGAGTCCGGCCACCTGCTCCGGCTGCATCGGGATGTCGACCAGCGTTTTTCCGTCGCAGCCCACATAGCCGCCCGCACTGCAGACAAAGCCGTCGAAGCCGTAATCAAAGAGCGGTTTCGTCATCCGGAGATTCCGCCCGGTGCAGAGGAACAGTTTGTGGCCGTTGGCGCGGGCACGGCGCATGGCGTCGACCGCACTTTCCGGCACGGCCATCTCGCCCGGCGGGAGCAGCGTGCCATCAATATCCAGAAATACCAGCTTTTTGTCCATACTCTCTCCTTGTCCTTAGATCGAGCCGCGCTCGACCACCGTATAGCCCAGCGTCAACTGACGAAGCGGCGCGTCTTTTTTGCCTTCCTTCAGCATTTCCAGCAGCATCCGTGCCGCCTCCGTGCCGATCTTATCCTGATAGAAATGCACGGTCGTCAGAGCAGGCTCAGCCACGGCATCCGCCCAGTTGTCGCCGATGCCCGCCAAGCTGACGTCCTCGCCGACCCTCCAGCCCGCAGCTTTCAGGGCACTCAGCGCACCCAGAGCCACGGTGTCGGTCACGCAGACCACGCCGTCCAGCTCCGGGCAGACGGCCAGCAATTCCTGCATACAGCGAACGCCCTCCTCATAGCTGAAACGGTTGCAGCAGAGCCAAGTCAGATGTTCGCCGTCCATTCCGGCGGCGTCCAGCGCATCCTGCACGCCCCGCCGACGCTCCACGCCTGTCGCCTTGTCCTTCTCCGAACCGCCAATATAGACCAGCTTTTTCCGGCCCTTCAGCAGCATCTTCTGCGCCAGCTCCCGCGCCGCTGCACGGTCATCGTTGCAGACACAGGGCACGTCCGGGAAACGCTGTCCCGTGACGACCAGCGGCACATCACAGGCGGCAAAGGCTTTTTTATGCTTGGGGGTGCAGGTCGTTCCCATCAGGATGATGCCCGCTACGTGGCTGCGTTCCATCCCTTCCAGATACCGGATCTCTCGCGCCTCGTCGCCGCCGGAGCTGCCCAGCAGCATCAGATACCCGGCCTGCTCCAGCTCGTTGGAGATGCCCTCTGCGATGCGGCTGACCGACTGGGAGCTGAGATTGGGCGCGATGACGCCGATCTGCTTCACCTTTCCGGTACGGAGGGTCTGCGCCGCCGTGTCTGGCCGGTATCCGGTCTTTTCGATGGCGGCCTGTATCACGGCCTTTTTCTCGGCACTCAACGGCCCGCCGTTGAGGTAACGGCTGACGGCCGCGCTGGACACTCCCGCCATTTTTGCGATATCGTGGATGGTCATTTTTCCTTTGCCTGCCTTTTTCTGGGTTGAAATGGATTTCAAACAGTATTATACGGCCATCTCGACCGTTTCGCAAGCATTTCCCGGAAAATTTCGGCTAAGGTTTTTGTCTCACTTCCCCATCGTCAGGGCGCGGACGATGAGGCCGAGGGCGGCCACGATGAGCAGAGCGATGACGACGGCGCGGTGAGGTGCGGCGTCCTTTTTCTTATTCCGAGTATTCTTGCGGCCGGTGCTGCGGGTGTTCCGGTTATTCCGGGAAGAACTGTTTCGGTTGCTGTTGCTCCGGGAATTGCTCCGGCTCGAGGTCGATTTCCGGTTATTGTTCGAGCGGCTGGACGAGCTGCGGGAACTATTGGAGCTGCCGGAGCTTCGGCTGGAACTGCGCGTACTCGGCTCGTCGCTGGCGCGGCGTTTCTGGCCTTTGCCAGCCCCACAGCGGCTCAGATAATCCTCAGCCATGCGGTAATACTGTTCCAGCTCTGCGGTCTTGAAGGCCGTGCCTGCGTAGCCCTCCTCCAAGGCCTCGACTGCCTCATTGAAGAGGATCGCCGCCTGTGCACAGCTGTTCCGGTCGGAGGCGTGCGCGGCCTCATTGCGGACCGTCCGAACGGCGTTGCAGGCGCGGCGTGCTGAGGACGGATGGGCGGTATTGCCCAGCAGGTCGAGCGGGCGGGCGGCGTCCTTTTCCGGGTCGAGCAGGACGCGCATACAGAGGGTGGTGTCCAACTGCTGCCAGCTGGTCTTTCCGCTCAGGTCGGGCAGGCGGTCATAGTAGTCGGGGCTTTCCTTCTGACGCTGTGCGATGTGCTGCAGCAGGCTGTCAAGGCTATGGTTGCCCGGCTTTTTCTCCCAGTGCCAGCGCAGGAGGCGGCGGCTTATCTCGTCGCAGGTGGTCTTTATTTCAAATGCGATTTGCAGCGATTCATCCGGCATTTGTTTTTACCTTCTTTCTCTTGAACCTCTCAGTCGCTCCGCGACAGCTCTCCTAATAGGAGAGCCTGTTTTTCTCTATCTCGTCAAAGCCTCTCCTAGTAGGAGAGGTGGCATCCCGCAGGGATGACGGAGAGGTTTTATTAAAAAACGGAGGAAGCCACTGCCCCCTCCGTTTCTCTATTTTATTTACAGCACGAACTGATAATACACGAATCCCCACAGGGCAATGCCTGCGCAGATGATCGCCGTGATGGGCGGCACCCAGCGGATGAGGGTCTCGGCCACGCTGTCACGGGCATTCTCGACATCTTCCTCGTCGTCCTCATCCTCCTGCGGCATCGGCTGCGCCTTGGGCGCGGGAGAGGATTTCCGGAACTCAGACGGGATGACCCGCGTGCCGTCCTCCGGCACATCGGGCTGCTCCGAACGGGTCGGGCGGCTCAGACGGGCATCCAGCACACGGGTATGTTCGCCGTTGTCCTGCACCGGCTCAAGCGGCGGTGCGAACGAGACAGGCGGCTCGATGTCCGGCTTGCTGGGACGGCTGGGCACCACACGGGTGGCCTCGGCCTGTGCCGCGCCCACGATGCGGGTCGGCTCTTCGGCCTGCTGTGCAGGCTGACGGACGGGCTGACGCTCGGGTGCGATGGCCGGCTCACTGGGTGCGACCGGCTTTTTCTGTTCCGGCTGAAGCAGGGTGTTCAGCGCGTTCTGCAGCAGGATGCGGTCACAGCCGCACTCGGTGCAGTAAACGGTGTCCTCCTCCTTCGGGTGGAATGCACCGCAGGCGCAGTACCAGCCGTTCTCAAAGACCTGCGGCATATACTTGAGTCCCTGACGGTTCATCCGGCCCTCCAGAGCCTTCTGCAGCTCCGGGCTGAGGCGACGGGGCGACGGCAGACGGACGCGCTTGATGCTGTCCAGATGGACGACCCGCTTGCCGTTGTAGACGTTCTTGAGGGAGACGTCGACGCTGGTGATGGCTTTCTGGGTCACGAACACCGCATCGTCCATGCCGAAGCTTTCGCCGGGCTTGACCTCGATGTCGCGGTACTCGAACTCGTCCTCACAGAGAATCACGCCGTCGACGCCCTTGCACTTGAAGTGGATCTCCAGAGCCGTCAGCGTCACGCGGGAAATGTTTTTAAAGGTCAGGCAGACCGCGTGATCTCCGCTGATCTCGCCCTTGAGCAGCTCGACGCAGACAAACTGCACCGGACTACCCGGCGTGTAATAGTTCGCCCGGGTATGGGCTACCGGTTCAAAATTTTCCTCCACAACACTCGCTCCTTCCGTGGTTATTCGCCCTGCTGGGCGTCCGGGCTCGTGGATTCAACGGGCTGAGCCGTTTCTGCGGGTTCAGCCTTTTCTGCCGTTTCCGCAGGCTCAGCCGTCTCGACGGGTGCGGGCTGCTCCTGTGCAGGGGCGGCGGTCTCCGTCTTGGGTGCGTCACCCTCACGCGGGGGCAGCGTGCCGCCCGCCATGATGGTGTTGAACTCCTTCTCGTTCAGCTTCTCGCGCTCCATCAAAGCCTGTGCCAGTGCGTGCAGCTGGTCGATGTGCTCGGTCAGGGTGCGGCGGCAGGTCTCATAGGCCTCGTCGATGATATCGCGCATCTCGCTGTCGATCTCGGCAGCGGTCGTCTCGCTGTAACCGCGTCCCTGCGAGAAGTCACGGCCAAGGAAGGTCTCCTGCTGGGACGTGCCATAGACCACAGGGCCAAGACGCTCGGAGAAGCCGTACTTGGTGATCATCTGGCGGGCGATGTTGGTCGCCTGCTGCAGGTCGTTGGATGCACCCGTGGAGATGTCCTCCAAGATCAGCTGCTCGGCCACACGGCCGCCCAGACTGGAAACGATGTCCTCGAACATCTCGCCCTTGGTGACGTAGCTGGGGTCTTTTTCAGGCAGATACATCGTGTAGCCGCCTGCCTGACCACGCGGGATGATGGTGATCTCGTGGACGCGGGGATGATGCTTGCAGTAGAAGCCAGCGACCGCATGGCCTGCCTCGTGGTAGGCGGTCAGCTTCTTTTCCTCGGGGCTGACGACGCGGCTCTTCTTCTCCGGGCCAGCCATGACCTTCATCGAGGCCTCCTCGATGTCCTCCATCGTGATGGCCTTGCGGCTGCGGCGTGCAGCCAGCAGAGCAGCCTCGTTGACGAGGTTCTCAAGGTCAGCACCCGCAAAGCCTGCGGTGCGCTGTGCGATAACTTTCAGGGAAACATCCGGTGCGAGGGGCTTGTTCTTGGTGTGGACCTTCAGAATCTCCTCGCGGCCCTTGACGTCGGGCAGGCCGACATAGACCTGACGGTCGAAGCGGCCCGGACGAAGCAGAGCCTTGTCCAGAATGTCGGCACGGTTAGTGGCCGCCATGACGATGACGCCATCGTTGGCCTCGAAGCCGTCCATCTCGACGAGCAGCTGGTTCAAGGTCTGCTCGCGCTCATCGTGACCGCCGCCCAAGCCAGCACCACGCTGACGGCCGACGGCGTCGATCTCATCGATGAAAATGATGCAGGGCATCGTCTTTTTGGCCTTGTCGAAGAGGTCACGGACACGGGATGCGCCGACACCGACGTACATCTCCACGAAGTCCGAACCGGAGATCGAGTAGAACGGCACGCCCGCTTCACCTGCGCAGGCACGGGCCAGCAGGGTCTTGCCAGTACCCGGAGGGCCGACCAGCAGAACGCCGTGGGGGATGCGTGCACCGAGAGAGTTGAACTTGTCCGGGCTCTTGAGGAACTCGACGACTTCCTTCAGCTCTTCCTTCTCCTCGTCCTCGCCTGCAACATCGGCGAAAGTCGCGG
>CAVJGY010000088.1:0-5577 GCA_963648915.1 Acutalibacteraceae bacterium
AGACCCAGCAGGTTGATCTTCTTGCACAGGCCAGCCAAACCATCGGGCAGCTTGTTTTTATCAGCCACCCAGTCGCCCAGACTGGACGAGGTATCGTTGCGGCCTTTGAACCAGCCATCGTCCAGCACAAAGAGGTCGATGTCAGCCTTCTTCGCGGCCATTGCCAGCTCGAGCAGCTTCTTCTCGTCGAAGTCGAAGTAGCAGGCCTCCCAGCTGTTGATGAGGACGGGACGCTTCGCGCTCATGTCCTGCCACTGGGTGGGAATGAGGCGGGTGCGGATGGCGGTATGGAAACGGCGGCTCATCTCGCCCAGACCCTTGTCCGAATAGACCATTGCGGCCTCGGGTGCGGTGAAGCTTTCGCCGGGCTTGAGCGTCCAGTGGAAGTGATAGGGGTTGATGCCTATTACGAGACGCTCGCCTGCATCACAGCGTTCGGCCTCGATGAGGTAGTTGCCGCTGTACACGAAGGCGAAACCCCATGCGTCGCCGCTCGTTTCGGTGGTGTCGGCGTGGCAGAGAGCCACCGCCGGGTTATGTGCGTGTCCCGGAACGCCCCGGGTGCTTCCGATGCTCTGGATTCCGCACCGGAGAGCGGCGCGTTCCGGCGTCCGTTCTGCCGCCCAAGTGCCATTCAGGGTGATCAGCTCGAGGGCGTCCGGTGCGAAGTCGACGGTCAGGGAGGACGCTTTATTCAGGGTCAGCTCCTCGGACGAGGTGTTGGTATAGACAGCTGTGCGGGTGATGAAGTCCTCGGCTTCGTAGACGTTGTACCGCAGTTCCACGGCCAGACCGCCTGCATCCTTCAGGAAAACGGAGAGCGTTTCCACGCCCTTTCCATCCCGGAACATCGGCAGGCCGGGCAGCTGAGGCTTGCCGACATGCACCTCAGCACGGTCGAACACGAACGCCGCCGCTTCTGTGCCGTCGGCATATTCGGGAACGACCGAGGGCGTGCGGTTGTCTGCCGTGCCAGAGCCGGAGATCTCCTGTAGCATCAGGTCGGGCCAGCAGCCGGGGTCGCCGTGCGGCACACGGTCGTCGGTCAGCGCAGGCGCATCGTCCGGCAGACGAGAGCCATAGTAAGTATGAAGCAGCATCCCCTTCGGGCCGACAGCCATCTGGTAGCTGGTGTGGGCAGTGTGCAGGGTAAAGCAGGTATCAGAACGGACGATCATGGGTCGTTTCCTCCAAGTTTTATTTCGATTCTGCGCAAATTTCAGATTCGGTCTCTTCCTCTGGCTTCCGACCCGCCTTTTCCAGACGGGCAAAGGCCGAGCGCATCAGCACCGACATGCCAAGCGCGGAGGCCGAACCGCCGATGAGAAAGATCGGGATCAGCAGGTAGATGAACCATCCGGGAGCAAGCTTCCAGAGCAGGGACATCCAGACAAGGAACGCCAGAATGCCGACCGTCGGCAGCAGGTTTGCGATCGTCATCCGCCCGCCGTCGGTCAAAGCCAGCAACGCTTTCGGGTAGGTGAACCGCGCCAGCAGCGCGAAGCCCCAGCAACCACAGCAGGCAATTCCTAATCCCAGAAGGAAGGACGCCGCCGCTAAAATCCCGGTGAAAGCGTTGTCCTGCGCGGCCGCAGCCTTCAGCCCGACACGAGCTGCAAACCCAGCGGCGAGAACCACCAGCCAGACGGCGGTGCTCTGTCTGAAATCGCGCTTGAACGCTTTGAAAAAGTCGTCCTTCACCTGATACTCCTCCCCGGCGGCCAGCTTCCCCGTCACGGTGAACAGACCGACCGTCGAAGCTCCTGCCGTCACCACCGGGACACAGCAGAGCAGCCAGAGGAGGTTCAGTCCAATTAAATCGCCGATCTTTCCCATCAGGCGGTAAAACGGACTATCGATGTTGGATGACTTTTTCATAGCGATTCCTTTCGGGAGGGCTTACTCCCCGATGCTCTTGAGATAAGCGAGATTCTTGTCGATCAGCTCACAGCGTTGTGCGACACACTCGACACTGCGCAGGGGGTCGGCAGGCGTGTTGAATGCGAAGTCCAGCAGTCTGTCGATGGTGGTGGAGGCCACATGCAGGCGGGTGTCGCTGGCTGCATAATAAATATACACGCTTCCATCGTCATCCGCAATCGCGCCGTTGGTAAAGACGACATTGGAGACGTCGCCCACACGCTCCCAATCCCGGGGAGCGATGAGGAAGCCGGACGGCTCTGCAATGACCTTGCTGGGGTCGTTCAGGTCAGTGACAAAGACGTAGATGACATAGCGCAGACCAGCGGCGGTGTTCCGGACGCCGTGCGCGATGTGCAGCCAACCCTTTTCGGTCTTGATGGGGGTCGCACCCTCGCCGTTCTTGGACTCGGTGATGGTGTGGTAACGGCGGGGGCTGGTGATGATCTCTTCGTCGATGACGGCATGGGTGATGTCGTCGCAGAGGCCAAAGCCAACGCCGCCGCCCGAACCAGTGTCGATGAAGTCGTCCATCGGGCGGGTGTAGAACGCATACTTGCCGTTCACGAACTCGGGCAGCAGGTCGACGTTCCGCTGCTGGGGACTGCGCTTAGTGACGAGGTTCGGCAGACGTTCCCACGTCTTGAGGTCCTTCGTCCGGACGATGCCGGCGGCGGCAACGGCGGCAGACAGGTCATTCACGGTCTTGTCCTTGCTCTCGGAGCAGAACACACCGTAGATCCAGCCGTCCTCGTGCTGGGTCAGGCGCATGTCATAGACATTCGTTTCCTCGGGGCAGGTGTCCGGCAGCAGGATGGGCTTTTCCCAGAAATGGAAGCCCTCCACCGGGCTGTCGCTCTCGGCCACGCCGAAGAAGCTCTTGCGGTCGTTGCCCTCGATACGGGCGACCAGATAATACTTGCCGTTCAGCTTGATCGCGCCGGAGTTGAACACTGCGTTCACGCCCAGACGCTCCATGAAGTGAGGGTTCGTCTCGGGGTTCAGGTCGAACCGCCAGCTCAGCGGGATACTCTCGCGGGTCAGGACGGGATTTTCCCAACGGTCGTAGATGCCGTTGTAGAAATCGCTCTTTTTATTTTTCCGTGCCAGATATGCGTCCTGCAACGCCTTCTGGCGGAGATATTCGGGGTGAAGCTTAGACTGTGACATCGGGATTCCTCCTTATCAGTTCCATGCACATCCGGCCATTGTGATACGGGCATTTCCACGGCTCGAGGATGGGCTTTCGGCTGGACGGCACACCGTCCTTGTCCACATCCCAGAACCACTCACTGCCGGGGCGTTTGTCGATCATGACATTGCAGATGTAGTGGTAGATATCGGCTGCTGCATCGCGGTATTTTATGTCTCCGCTCTTCTGGTATTCGTTGACGAAGCCCAAGATCGCCTCGGCCTGCACCCACCAGACACGGGTGGTATCCACCTTGCCGCGTTCGCACTCGTTGACGACCGAGTGGTCGATGTATGCGGTGTCGTAGATGTGCGATGCAAGGTCGGAGTCGATCTTGTGGATGCGCTCCGAAAGCTCCTTGTCGCCCAGCAGGTCACAGCCCCAGTCGATGAGCCAGCTGGACTCGATGTCGTGGCCGTAGCTGTACAGGTCGATGATGGAGTTGTAATGCTCATCGAAAAAGACCAGCTGACGGTGCAGCTCAGGCGAATAAATTTTGTGCTCGTAGATGTCCAGCACTCTCCGCATTGCCTTGCCGACTTCGGGGTCGTGGGTCGCCTGATAGAGGCCGGAATAGCCCTCGAACACATGGAGCAGGGTGTTCATGGTCTTTGCCGCCATGACGCCGTTTTCGGAAAGCTTTTCGTTGCTCTCGGGCTTCCAGTCGATGGTAAAGGCTTCCAGATAACCCTCGCTGTCGGTGCAGTGCTTTTCAATCAGATGGAAGATCTCTTTGGCACGCTCGATGGCGGCGGCATCCCCGCTCAGGCGGTAGTAGGCCGAAAGTGCATAGATGGCAAAGCCCTGATTGTAGGTGTGCTTGGTGGTGTCCAGCGGTTTCCCGGTATAATCACAGCTCCAGTAGACACCGCCGTTCGTCTCATCGTAGCAATGTTCGGTGAAAAATTTATAGGCGTGGCGGGCATCCTCGGCAAGGTCGCTCCGCCCGGTCAGCATGGCCGCCTCGGAGAAGAACCAGAGAATGCGGCTGTTGAGGATGCAGCCCTTTTCGGCGGTCTTATCAAGGTTCAGGTCGAAATCCATATAGCCGTAAAAGCCGCCGTATTCGTCGTCCCGCATCCGTTTCCAGAACGGGAGGATGTTCTCGTTCAGCAGCGTTTCCGCCGCCTGTTTGATGGTCAACATCGGAGATTCGCGCTCCTTTCATCAACAGATGCCCGTCCCGGAAAACCGGGGCAGGCACCGATGGTCTGATTAACGAATGCCGAGCTCGTGGTCGGTCGGGCCTGCGTAATCGTGTGCTTTGATGTAGTCGACGACCTCGTCCACCGTGGTGAATGCAAGGCCGACATAGCTGTCTGCACAGCCATAGTACAGGGCGATGCGTCCGGTGTCGGCATCCTGCAGGGTAGCGCAGGGGAAGCAGACATTCGGCACGAAGCCGCGCTCCTCATACCACTGCTCCGGGGTCAGCAGGAAGTTCTCACAGCGGTAGAGCACCTTGCTCGGCTCGTCCTTATCGAGGATCGCGCCGCCGATGGAGTAAACAAAGCCGTTGCAGGTCCCGGTCACGCCGTGGTAGAACAGCAGCCAGCCCTCGCTGGTCTCAATGGGAGCAGCACCGCCGCCAATTTTGACGCTCTCCCACCAGTTCGAGCCTTTGCTCATGACGTGGCGGTGACGACCCCAGAACTCCATATCGGGGCTCTGGCTCAGGAAGATGTCACCGAAGGGGGTGTGGCCGGAGTCGGACGGGCGGCTCAGCATGGTGTACATGCCGTTGATCTTCCGAGGGAAGAGGACGGCGTTCCGGTTGAACGGGATGAACGGGTTTTCGATGCGGACGAATTTCTTGAAATCGGTGGTCTTGGCGATGCCGATGGACGCACCGTAGAAATCCTGACACCAGATGACGTAGTAGGTGTCCTCGACCTTCACCAGACGGGGGTCGTAGGCGTAGACGGGCATGGCCGGCTCGCCCTTCTCGTTGACGAAGGGGATCTTCTCGTGGTCGAATTCCCAGTGGATGGCGTCCTTGCTGCGTCCCAGATAGATATACGGAACGCCGTTGACCTGCTCGCCGCGGAAAACACCGATGAACGCACCCTCATAGGGGACGACCGCACTGTTGAAGATGCGGGCAACACCGGGAAGCGGGTTGCGGCCGATGATGGGGTTTTCGGTGTAACGCCAGACCGGGCCAGTGACGTCGGCAGGCTTCTCCTGCCAGGGGATATTCGGCAGGGCATCGCAGAACATTTTTACGTTGCTCATAATCAAAACTCCTGTAAAAGAAGGTGGTTGTCTCTCTCCTGCCGCCGCTCAGCTCTTTGTCCGGCAGAACCGGACAAAGAGAAGCGGCAGATGATGAAGGAGAAAATAGGAAATGACATATTTAACGGCATCAAGCCCTGTCCGTTTTTTATACGGGCAACGGCTTCAATGCCCTCTTGCGGTTCCCTGCATCCGCTTCGACCCTTGAGCGGGTCTCGCGTCTTGCAGAC
>CAVJGY010000089.1:0-5548 GCA_963648915.1 Acutalibacteraceae bacterium
GACCGAAGCGAATCCTTCCGGTCATACTCAGACCGACGGCACGATGGAAGTGACCGATTTAGATAAGACCGAGGAGAACCGCGAACTGGTGAACAACTTCCTGTACGACGTCATGCAGGGAAACAACCTCGATAAGATGGCCGATTACTTTGACGGTGACACCTACATTCAGCACAATTCCAATATCGCCGATGGTGTTTCTGGCCTGACGGATGCTCTGGCTGCACTTGCGGAGCAGAACATCCAGATGATTTATACCACCACCCATCAGGTTCTTGCCGATGGTAACTTCGTGCTGGCCGTCAGTGAGGGCACTTATGGTGATGTTCCCACCGCTTACTACGATTTGTGGCGGGTGGAGAACGGCAAGATCGCCGAGCATTGGGACGTGATGGAGACCATCGCCGACCAGTCTACTTGGGCAAATGATAACGGCAAATTCTAAAAAGCAAAAAGCGCGGTGTGAACCGCGCTTTTTCGTTAGTGATAGAACGTATCAAAATTGACCTGACGATAGAACCGCTGCTGGAGCTGGTCGAAGCTCTCGCAGTTCTGGGCGAGAAGCCACATCACCTTCGTGATAACGGCTTCAATTGTCATGTCGTGCGCCTCGAGGAAGCGGAAACGGTTCTTGACCCGCTTGCCGACCTCGTAGATGCCGACATCGCTGCCCTCATAGGTGACCTGCGTTGTCAAAATCAGGATTTTGTGGGTCTTGTCGTAGTCGCCCAGACCCTCGGCAAAGGCGTCCATCAACCGCTGCGGGATGCCGCCCACACCGAAACTTTCCACAATGATGCAGTCGTAAAGCTTGAAAATTTCCGGGATGAGTTCCGGACCAAGGCCGGGCGTCAGCTTGAGCAGGAAGACTTTCGGGTTCAGCGCGCGGCCAAACTCGACCGGGCCGGTCGGCCACGGCGAAGGGACATACCGTACCAGACGGTCGCCCTGCACCAGAGCCAACGCCGGGAAATTGACCGAAGCAAAGGCATCGTAGCTGATGGTCTTGTTTTTCTTGGCGCGTGTGCCCGCAATGACATGTCCGCCAAAGACCACCATCACGCCCCTGCTGCCCGGGTCGAGGGCGCAGATGACGCTGTCCCGCAGGTTCTTTTTCGCATCCGTGATTTCGTTGGAGATGGGCTGCTGTGCACCGGTTAAAATGATGGGCTTGTCGGCGTTCTGGATGAGATAGGACAGAGCTGCCGCCGAGTATGCCAGCGTGTCCGTGCCGTGGCAGATGATGAAGCCGTCGTACAGGGCGTAGTTCTCCTGTACGGCCTTCGCCATCATCAGCCAGTGCTCCGGCCCGAGGTCAGTGCTATCGATGCTGCACAGGGCCAGCGTTTCGGGGCAGCAAAGCTCCTGCAGCTCGGGCAGATGCGCCAACAGCTCCTCGCTGGACAGGACGGGCTTCAAGCCCTGTGAGGTGCGGACACTGGCAATCGTTCCGCCAGTCGTGATAAAAAGCAAACGCTGCTTGGACATATCATTCCTCCCGTTTCGGGTTCGATTTTGGATTTAGTATAACACACTCGACCCCCTTTTGGAACTTAGTCACAGAAAAATCGAAATTTTGGAGTATACTAATTCTTATAAAGAAAAACCTCTCAGTCACCTGCGGTGACAGCTCTCCTGATAGGAGAGCCTCGGGCAAGAGAGACAAGGCCAAAGCCTCTCCTATTAGGAGAGGTGGCAATGCGAAGCATTGACGGAGAGGTTGCTGATAACGGAGGAAAGCTATGCCGAATATCATCATCGTTGGCTCTGGCCCGGCGGGAGTTTCCGCCGCATTGTACACCGCCCGCGCCGGGCTGGACACGACCGTTCTGACAAAAGGCTCAGGCGCACTTGACCGCGCCGAGATGATACAGAATTACTACGGCTTTGCCGAACCAATTTCGGGCGCAGAGCTGGAACGCCGGGGCATCGAGGGCGCGAAGGCGGTCGGCGTGAAGTTTGTCAACACCGAGGTCGTCGGCCTGACCTATACCGATAAATTGACCGTCGAGACACTGAACGGCGACTACCCCGCCGACGCTGTGATCCTAGCGACAGGTGTTTCCCGTGCTGTGCCGCGCATCCCCGGCTTGACCGGGCTGGAAGGGCACGGCGTTAGCTATTGCGCCACCTGCGATGCGTTTTTCTATCGCGGAAAAGATGTGGCTGTCCTCGGGAATGGCGAATACGCCCTGCACGAGGTGCAGGCGTTGCTTCCGGTCGTGAAGAGCGTGACCTTACTGACGAATGGAATGCCTCTGACGGCAGAATTCCCGCCCGAGGTGAAGGTCTACCCGGGAAAAATCAACGCCATCCTCGGCGAAGAGCGGGTCAGCGGCGTTCAGCTGGTCGACGGAACAGAGCTTCCGCTGGCGGGTGTTTTCATCGCACTGGGCGTCGCGGGAAGTACCGCATTGGCCCGAAAGCTGGGGGCAGATGTCGACGGAAATCGCATCGTGACCGATGAACAGATGATGACGACCATTCCCGGCCTGTATGCCGCCGGAGACTGCACGGGCGGCTTATTACAGGTGGCAAAGGCCGTTTACGAGGGTGCACTTGCGGGAACGGAAGCGGCAAAAGCCCTGCGGAAAGGATAACGTATGGCAGAACTCAAAAAAGCGCGGGAAACAGCAGTCAACCCGGATTGTTTGGCCTGCGCATTCCCCTTCTGGGAGCAGCTGACCGCCGACGAGCAGGAGATGCTCTGCCGCTCGACCCGCCCGGTGAAATATCAGAAGGGCGAGCGTGTCCACAGCCCCGTCGAAAACTGTGTCGGCATCCTGCTGCTCCGGTCGGGACAGCTGCGCTCCTATCTGCTTTCGGAGGATGGCCGGGACATCACCCTCTATCGCCTGTTCAAGGGCGAGGTCTGCATCCTGTCGGCCTCCTGCGTCATGGATTCGGTCAACTTTGACCTCTACATCGACGCGGAGGAGGACACCGAGTGTTACTGCATCGGTGCGGGCATGTTCCGCCGCCTCATGCAGGAAAATGTCTACGTTCGCTGCTACGCCTATCAGATGACGGCGGAACGCTTTTCAGATACCATGTGGACGATGCAGCAGATTCTCTTCATGAGCGCGGACCGCCGTCTGGCGATCTTCCTCACCGATGAACTGGCGAAAACGGGCGGGAATGAACTGCGGATGACCCACGACCAGATTGCCCGCTATATGGGAAGTGCCCGGGAGGTCGTCAGCCGCCTGCTGAAATATTTCGCGCAGGAGGGCCTTGTCTCCCTCTCCCGCGGCGGCGTCACCGTTCTGGATAAATCCCGGATGCAAAAGATCGCTAGAGGAGAATAAAGTACGCAGGTAAACGAAAAGCTCCCTTGACAAATATCACGGGAGCATCTATAATGAATATGGAAAAGGTGCTGACGGACAAACGGCCAGCTCCTTACCAGTGGATCATATCACAAAAAAGCGAAATGACTTTACAGGTTGGGGAACATGTAGACGGTCATTCGCTTTTTTGTTGTCATTTTCATGGTTGTCGTGAGAAATCTTCCACGCGATGTCAAAGGCAATTCCTGCAACTTGGACAAGAAGCGCGAGCAATGCAACGAAAAACGTCAGCATCATGTAGGTTTCAGACACGGTCATGCAACATCCCTCCCTTCTCGTCATGCGCGAGTGGGAGGTTCGACTTCAAAATAAGCTTGCCTCCCGGCATTCCGTTCGTTCTGTGGATGAGAACAACTTGACTGCCGATAAGGACTAGCCGTCTGCGTTTGGGTCAGCACCTCGGTGCCGCTTTGATGCGGCAGAATCAGTTTATCACATTTTGAGGAAAATAGCAACATCAAAAAAAGACGCTGTGTCGTTCGACACAGCGTCTTTTCGTCACTTGGAATTACCCCTTGCAGCCCTGCTCTTCCCAGTCGCCGAAATCGGAAGCGTCTGCGATCTTGGTCGTGTCAAACTTACCGTTTTCGTCCTTGGGAGCGACAGCCGGGCCAGCCTCGACCGGGTTCGGGTTGAGAGCATCCGGGTCAAAAGCCGGAGCTTCCTCTGCCGTTTCCGGTGCGGTCTGCTCTGCGGCAGACTCGGCGGGAGCTTCCTCCGGAGCAGCTTCGGGAGCGGACTCAGCCGGAGTCTCTGCGGGTGCAGCAGGCTCTTCGGTCTTGGCCTCGTCCTCAGCGGGAGCTTCCGGGGCTTTCTCGAAAGCAGGAGGCCATGCGTCACCCGGCTCGGCGGACTGCTTGGCTTCGCCCTCGGCGTAAGCCTCAGCGACCTTTGCGGCCTCGGCGGTGTCCTTTTCTGCTTCCTCAGGGAATTCGACCTGCTCGACGTGGAGCGGGTCTTTGTCGTTCAGGATCTTGTCCAGAACTACGATGGCAGCACCCGTGACGGCGACAGCCGCCGCAGTGCCCAGAATGCGAAAGACAGTTTTCATAGGGATGGCCTCCTTGTTCAGTTTAAGAGAAGGTTACGACATCGTTCAGCGGCTTGGTGCCCGGCTCGACCGAGATGGCGGTCAGTACAGGGCCTTTGCCGCGATAGATGTTATGGAACTTGTAATTGACCTTGGCGGTCACAACGACCCATGCACGCTGCTCGAGAGCCTTGTAGCCATCGAACACGCAGGGGAAGCCGACGAACTGGATGTCCTGCACGCAGCAGGTCATGGCGAAGCGACCCGGCACGAAGCTGTTCTTGCCTGCGCGGTTGGTCTGGCAGACCTGCGCGAGGAACTTGACGGTCTTGCCCGCGTACTTCTGCGGCTCGTCCTGGCAGTCCATGTACCAGATGCCGAAATCGTCGTCCGGGATCTCGATGACCGGGGCGTTGATGTCGAACGGCAGCGGGTCGGGGATGTCGTCGTAGGCAACACTGCCGTCGGCGAACTCATAGGCGATGTCACACTTGCGGGATGCCTGACGCACCAGCTTGTGCAGCTCTTGACGAGCGGCGTCGTTGTTGACGGCCTCGGCGCGGTTGAACACGATCAGCTCACTGCGGGCGATCTTGTCCAGCATCAGTGCACGCATCGAGTTGTCGCGGGCGTAGGTCAGAGCTGTCGTGCCGTCGGCGGTGGCGATGCACTGGTAGACGATCCAGTTCTCGGGCAGGTTCTCTGCCAAATCCTGCAGCATCCACATGCCGTTGTACTCGATGACGACACGGCCTGCGTCGGCCTCCTTTGCCAGCTTTGCGAGGTTCTGGGGGTTCAGCTCGGCCTTGTCCTCGAGGTTGTAGAGGGTCACGCCGGGGAAGGCGAATTTCTTCTGGTTGTACTCTTCCTCGCCCTCCTCGCAGACCAGCAGAAGGGTCTTGTCGCCGGAGTCGAAGTTGGGGTCTTCAAAGGTCTCCTGAATGAACTTGGTCTTGCCGCTCTCGAGGAAGCCGACAAACAGGTAAACCGGGATTTCATTAGCCATAAATGGTTGCTCCTATAAAATGATGAATCAGCAGCCGAACAGGGCAGCGATGGCCTTCTCGTCCAGCTTGGAACCGATGACGACCAGCTTGCCGCCGACGTCTGCGCCGCGGGAACGGACTTCCCACTCGCCGGGAACATAGTCGAACTCCAGCCAGCCGTC
>CAVJGY010000090.1:0-5543 GCA_963648915.1 Acutalibacteraceae bacterium
TTATAAGGATGTGATGAGCCGTTTTTACGACGAAAAATTGATCGGTCGTTTCCTGCGCAAGTTCCTGGATGACCCGAGCTTTCGGGAGTTGAAAGAGGCATTCGCTGAGCGGAATGTGCGGGAAGCGTTCTGTGCAGCACACACGCTGAAGGGCGTGTGCCAGAACTTGGCAATGACCAGTCTGGGCACGCCGGTGTACACCATGACAGAGCTTCTGCGCGGCAAGGACATCGACGAGGCCGAAAAGCTTCTGCCGGAGGTCGAGACGCAATACAATATCACGATGGACGCCATCCGCAGCTATGCGGAGACGGTTTAAAAACGAAATAAAGTACCATTAAAATAGGAAATAGAACGGGTGGAGAACTGGAAGCGGTTTTCCACCCGTTTTCTGTTTCGACGGTCACAGATTTTGGCAAAGTAATTGACAATAATTATTAAATCGTGTTATCATGAAAATGACTTAGTATGACTGTTGTTCGGGGCTTGAGGAGGGACGCCAATGAAACGAAAAATGATTTTCCGGATGTTCTGCCTGTTGCTTTTGACAGCAGTTTTTTTGTGCGGCTGCAGGCCGGGTGCAGACCCGAATCAGATCGGAGAGACGCGGAAGATCGTGGTCGGCGAGGACAGCTATGAGCCGTACAGCGATTTGAACCGCATCGCGTCTCCGGTCGCCATCGACGCGGAGCTTGCAGCAGAGGCCTTCGGCCGGATGGGGTATGAGGTCGAATTCCGGCGCATCGACTGGGAGGACAGCGAACAGCTTTTGACAGACGGGGAACTGGACTGCCTGTGGGACTGCGTGACCCTGAAGCCGTACCAGACACAATATCAGTGGGTCGGGCCGTACCTCTACGCCAGCCAGATCGTGGTCGTGCAGGCGGACAGCGACATCTGGACACTGGCCGACCTTGCCGGAAAGCGGGTGGCCGCACAAGCAGGCAGCAGTGAGGAGAAAATCCTGCTGGAACAGAAAAATCCCGCCCTGCCCGAGCTGGATACCATCTATTCGTTCGAGACGATGACACAGGTGCGCACCAGCCTGAGCAAGGGCTATTCGGACGCCATCGTTGGCTATGAGGGGGATATGATGTCCCTCATCGAGACGTCGCCGGAGGAGTTCCGAATCCTCGACGAGCCGCTGAACGTCGTCCCGCTGGGCGTTGCATTCGCGAAGGAGTATGACCCGGAGGTCGTCGCAGAGCTGGAAAAGACCCTGCGCGAGATGGCCGAGGATGGAACGATCCGGGAGATCGTGGAAAAATATCGCATGGATGAAGAAAGAGCATTGGGAGGGAAGAAATGAATCAGAAGGAAGAGACCTCTCGCTCGATGAAGAAGGATGTCTGGTATCCGCTGCTTCTGGGGCTTCTCATCTTCGGCATCGCCTATCCGCTGCTGAGCTGGTACGACATGGGATCCGCTTCCAGAGCCTCGCAGGAGGAACTGAACCTTCTGCGGCAGCGGGTCGTCCGGTTCGAGGGCTATCAGGCAAACGACGAGACCAAGAGCCTTGTCCGTCTGCTGGATAAGACCAACGAACTGAGCCAGCGTTTGGCACGCGCCAGCAAGCAGAACGTCGAATTTCTGGATGAATACGCCTACGAGCAACGGCTGGACGGAATCATCGTGACGGACGAGAACCGGGACATCGTGCTGAGATCCTCGGGCGTGCCGGAGGATGAGGACATCATCGAACAGCTGCACTGCGGTGAGAACATTCAGGAGATCATCCTGTATCCGGCCAAGCACTACATCACCCGGACGGAATGGAACGGCGTGGAGTATGACGTGGTGGCCGTGGCACGGCAGGACGAGGAAACGGGCGTCGTGCTCTGCTATTTCAGCAAAAACTCCATCAAAAACAACGCCAACGACGTGACCTTCGATGTGCTGTTGGACGGCTATAACTTTGAACTGAACGGCGTGGGCGGCATCTCGGACGGAGAGAGCCTTGTCAGCGCGAACGATGAAATGACGGAACGACTGAATGCTCTCGTTCCCCTGCTGGAAAATACCCTGCAAAAAGATAACTATTGCACGATGCTCCATTTTTGGTATCAGAATCAAAAATGGTATGGCAGCGTCTCGAATGAGATCGAGGGTTATACCTTATATATTCTGTTCCCGTCCAATGCCGTTTATGAGACGCGGAACATGGTGATGATGTGGGGCATTTTCCTCTTCATCCTGTTCTGGCTGGCCTATCTGCTGGTGCGAAGCCGTGCCGCGCAGGAAAGCATGAGGCGGGTACAGGAACGGGAGCACGCCTATCAGGAGCAGCTGCGCCGTTCGGTCGAGGAGGCGGAGCGGGCAAGTCAGGTCAAGACCGACTTCCTGCGCCGGATGAGCCACGATGTCCGGACTCCCATCAACGGCATCCGCGGGATGATCGAGATCGGAAACCATTATGCGGATGACCTTGAAAAACAGGCGGAGTGCCGCCAGAAGATCTGGAACGCCTCGGGCTTCCTGCTGGAGCTGGTGAACAGCGTGCTGGATATGAGCAAGCTGGAATCGGGTGAGATCGAGCTGGAGGAAAAGCCCTTCGACATGCTGGAGCTGGTGCAGACCACCCGGGATATCCTGTATGGACAGGCACAGAGCAGTCATATCGAGATGGAGCTGATAGAGCCGGAAATTCAGCATCGGTATCTCATCGGCAGTCCGCTCCATCTGCGTCAGGTGTTGCAGAACATCGCCAGCAACGCCATCAAGTACAACAAAGAAAATGGTTCGGTCACTCTGCTGACCCGGGAAATCGCGTCGGATGGCGAGACGGCGACCTTCGAGTTCATCAGCCGGGATACCGGCATCGGCATGAGCCCGGAGTTCCAGAAGCGCGCCTTTGAGCCGTTCACGCAGGAAGAGGCCAGTGCCCGGACTAAGTATCAGGGTTCGGGTCTGGGCCTGTCTATCTGCCATCAGCTGGTCGAACAGATGGGCGGCAGCATCCATCTGGAAAGCGAGCAGGGAGTCGGCTCGACCTTTACCATTACATTACAGTTCCGCATCGACGCCGAACGGCAGAAGCAGGAGCAGACGGATGCGGCCGAAACGGTGACCGCCGCCGGAATGAACGTCCTGCTGGCCGAGGACAATGAGCTGAACATGGAGATCGCCGAGTTCCTCCTCCAACGAGAGGGCGTGAACGTGACAAAGGCGTGGAACGGACAGGAAGCGGTGGAGCGGTTCGCGCAGTCTGAGCCGGGTGCGCTCGATGTCATCCTGATGGACGTGATGATGCCCGTCATGGGCGGCATTGACGCGACCAAGGCCATCCGCGCAATGGAGCGGCCGGATGCAAAGACCATACCTATCTTTGCGATGACGGCCAACGCCTTCGCGGATGATATCGCCCGCAGTCGTGCGGCAGGCATGAACGAATACATCGCGAAGCCCCTCGATATGGAAAAACTGCGCCAGACACTTTCCAAATACAAAAAGAAGTGAAACCGCAGGAATGGTAACGATTTGAAAATCAAAAGCCGACGAAACATAAATATACGTTGGATAGCGGGCAAAATGATTGATTTTCGGCAGAAAATGTGATATCTTTATTTTAAGAATGACTATTACAATGCCGGAAAGAAGAGAAAAAGTTTCTGCAATCCATGACAGATGCGCTCCTAACAATGTCATGGAAACGTGAAAAATGCCGATAAATGAAGGAGCAGACAATGGCTGAAACCAACAACGATATCCAAATGACCCGGGAGCAGGCTGAAAGAGAAATGGCCTGCTACCGGAAGGTCTATAATATTGTACGGCTTCTGAACAAAAAGACGTTGGAGGAAGAGCCCTGCACCCCGCCGTGGAAGG
This sequence comes from Acutalibacteraceae bacterium, assembly GCA_963648915.1. Lineage (GTDB taxonomy): Bacteria > Bacillota > Clostridia > Oscillospirales > Ruminococcaceae > Faecalibacterium. The sequence goes on from CAVJGY010000090.1 coordinate 3,826, forward strand.
ACGAGCACCCCTGTACCCGGTGCATCAGCCGGGAGGCACTGGCCGACCGCTGTCAGAAGTCCAAGCTGGAAACGACGCAGGATAAGGTCTACTATGCCACCTCGCGGTATGTGGAGGTCGACGGTGAGCCGAGCGTCATCGAGATGGTGCAGGTGTTGGACATGCGCCCGAACGCCGAGATCATCAACGACAAGCGGCTCTACACCGACCCGCTGACGGGTGCGTACAACCGACGCTATTACGAGGAAAACCTCTGCCACAAGTTCCTCAAGGCCGGCGTTGCAATGATCGACTTGGACGATTTCAAGCTCTGCAACGATACCTACGGCCATCAGGCGGGCGACCGGGTGCTGGAAACGGTAGCGGCTGTCATCCAGAAAAACATCCGTGGCACGGATTTTCTGGTGCGGTACGGCGGAGACGAGCTGCTGCTCATCCTGCCCGACATCGCACGGGAGGATTTCGTCCGGAAGCTGTACATCATCAACAAGAACCTCAGCAAGAGCATCGTGCCCGGCTATGAGCGCATCAAGCTTTCGGCCAGCATCGGTGGTGTCCTCTCCGCAGGCGTTGCCATCGAGGAATCGGTGCAGATGGCGGATAAGCGGATGTATCAGGCGAAACGGCAGAAGAACGCTGTTGTCACCGACGATGTGGGAATTGAGAACGTCATCCCCCGGATGGCGGAACGGCAGACCATCCTCATCGTTGACGATTCCGAGATGAATCGTGAAATTTTAAAGGCCATCCTGCGGGATACGTTCCAGATTTTGGAGGCGGCCAATGGCGAGGAGTGCATGAAGGCACTGGAAGCCCACTCGGGCGATGTAGCGTTGGTGCTGCTGGATATCGTTATGCCGGATGTCGACGGCTTCGAGGTACTGGGCTGGATGAACAGCCACGGCCTGCTGGAAGAAATTCCTGTTATTATGATCTCCAGCGAGGATTCGACCAACATCGTCCGTCGCGCCTACGAGCTGGGTGCGGTGGACTACATCAGCCGACCGTTCGACGCAAGAGTCGTCCGGCGGCGTGTCTCGAACACGACCCGGCTGTTTGCGAAGCAGCGGCGGCTGAGCACGATGGTCGCCCAGCAGTTCTACGAGAAAGAGAAGAACGACCGCATCATGATCGGCATCCTCAGTCAGGTGACGGCCATGCACAACGGCGAGGACGGCGAGCACATCCAACGGGTGCAGGCGTTGACCGGAGTTCTGCTGGAACGGCTGGCACAAAAGACCGACAGCTATGGTCTCTCCCCGGAGGAACGCGCCCTCATCACCAACGCGGCGGCACTGCACGACCTCGGCAAAATTGCTGTGGGCGGCAACATCCTGCGCAAGCAGGGTCAGCTGACCCCGGAGGAAAAGTTGCAGATGCGGGAGCACCCGATGCTGGGCGTGAAGATCCTGAACAGACTGGAAGATTATCGGGATGAACCGCTGGTAAGGACCGCACGGGAAATCTGTCACTGGCATCACGAACGGTACGACGGCACAGGCTACCCCGACCGACTGGAAGGGGAGCAGATCCCCATCTCGGCGCAGGTGGTCGGTCTTGCGGATGCCTACGACGGCCTCATTGCCGGACGAGGCGGACAGACCCCGATGGGCTATACCGAAGCGACCGAGAAGATCTGCAATGGCGGCTGCGGCGGCTTTAATCCGCTGCTGTTGGAGTGTCTGGTCGAGTCCCAAAGCCGGATAAAAGATGAATTG
>CAVJGY010000091.1:0-5490 GCA_963648915.1 Acutalibacteraceae bacterium
TTTTTGAACTTTTTTCTCCTTTTTTCGTCTTTGTATACATCTTACAGTTTTCTTGCACTATAAAGTCTGACTTTTGACGCCTATCTACCTTATTTATAATATATAAAGGCAGGACTCCCCGCCGGGGCATTTTCTCCGCAGAGAGTCCTGCTTTCACGCTATCAGAAATAGCACTTGATCTGGAAACGGTCAGCGTTGTCCTGCTTTTTCTCCACCACGATATGCTCATGGTTGAAGTCGAAGTGCACCGGGGTGCACAGCTCGGTGTTCCGGGTCAGGCGAAGAAGCTCCTGCACCCGCTTTTTCTCCTCCGGTACATAGAACAGGTAGCTCACACCCTCCTTCTTGGCGCGTCCGGTACGGCCAATGCGGTGGGTGTAGTGCTCGTTGTCACCGGGGACATCATAATTGATGACGGCATCTACATCGGAGACGTCAATGCCACGGGCGGCGACATCTGTCGCGACTAGGATCGCCAGCTTGCCGTCCCGGAAGTTCTGCATAATTTGATTCCGCTCCTTCTGGGAAAGGTCGCCGTGCAGACAATCCACCGAGAAACCCAGACGCGCCAGCTGATTCGCCAGCGTTGCGGTGTTGAACTTGGTATCGCAGAACACCATGACCCGCTTGTAGCCCTCACCGATGATGATCTGCGCCAAATCGGACAGCTTATTCCGACCGGAAGTCTCCAGCATGTACTGGGTGATCTTCGGCTGACTCTCCTCCTTCGGCTGAACGGTGATCTCCTCGGCGTTGTTCTGGTACAGCCAACCGATGTCCATGACCTCGCGGCTGATGGTCGCCGAGAACATCGAGAGCGACTTGCGCGCCTTCATCATCTCGATGATGTGACGCACGTCCTTGTAGAAGCCCATATTCAGCATCTCGTCGGCCTCGTCGAGGACGATCTGGGTCACATGGGAGATATCGATGCTGTGGTGCTTGTAGTGATCCATCAGGCGGCCCGGCGTGGCGACCACGATCTGACAGCCCTCTGCCAGACGGCGTGCCTGCTTTTCCATGTTTGCGCCGCCGTAGACGCAGGCGACCTGTACCTCCGGCATAAAATAGGTCAAATCGCTCAGCTCGTCGGCGATCTGCTGCGCCAGCTCACGGGTGGGGGCCATAATGACCGCCTGCGGCACCTTCTGCGCCGGGTCGATGTGCTCCGCTACCGGGATGCCAAAGGCGCAGGTCTTGCCCGTTCCGGTGGGGGCTTTAGCGATGACGTCGCGCCCCGCCAGCATGACCGGGATCGTCTTTTCCTGGATCTCGGTCATCTCGGCAAAGCCCATCCGCTCGACGGCCTTGTGGATGGCCTCACTGCACTGTAATTCGCTGTAAAGCATGTTTTCTCTCTACTCCGTTCTTCGTGGCCTGAAACGCCGTTTTCTTCTAGTATAGCATGAAAACCTTCCCTTGTCAGCAAAAAGAGCCGTACTCCGGCAATTCGGAATACGGCTCTTCGATTCGAGGTCAAAAATCAGGCAGTCTCTTCGACGCTCTGGTTAGCAGCACGGCCAGCCTCGAGCTTCTGCTTGAAACGGCCGCTGGCCTTGAAGCCAGGGATGGAAGTAGACTCCAAACGGCTGGAGACCTTGGTCTTGGGGTTGGTGTAAGCCTTCGGCTTGCGAGGACGCATCTCGAAGCGGCCAAAGCCAGCGATGGTCACCTTCTCGTCTGCACGCAGGCAATCAGCGATCTGGTCAAACAAAGCGTCCATCGTGGTCTCGACCTGAGCTTCGGTGAAGCCAGTCTTGCGTGCCACGGTCTCAATCATCTGGGAACGAGTCATGTATCAATATCCTCCTGGAACGTCCAAAAGTAACGTCTTTTGGCAAATTTTGCGTTGTCGAGTATAGCAAATGCGGCCCTCTATTACGAGGGATTGCGCACAAAACAGCTTATTTTGCGCACGAAGCTACATTCACCGACTCAATTTTTATGATACAGCGTTGCAATATCCACCAGAGGGATATTCTCCATGCTGTGCTCACTGCGCAGGCAGTTCACCAGCGCGTTGGCCGTATCGACGGCCGTGATGCAGGGAATGCTCAGCTCAACAGCCTTCCGGCGCAGACGGACGGAATCGCGCTTCGGGTCACGGCCCTTGGCACTGGTGGAGAACACATAATCCACCAGACCGCTCTGGAGCAGGTCGACGATGTTGGGCGATTCGCCGGACATGTTGCGCACCTCGTTGCAGGGGACCATGTGCTTATTCAGCCATGCGCAGGTGCCGGACGTGCCGTACAGCTTGTAGCCCATGCTCTTGAGCTTCCATGCGATGTCCACGAACTCGGGCTTGTCGCTGTCCTTCACGGTGAAGATGCAGCAGCTTGCCGGGCCGGGGGTCTTGAAGGTGTAGCCCGCGCCAATAAGACCCTTGAGCAGGGCGTCGTGGAAGTTGGGTGCAATGCCCAGCACCTCGCCCGTAGACTTCATCTCCGGGCCGAACTGGGTATCCACGCCGTGCAGCTTCTCAAAGCTGAACACAGGCACTTTTACAGCCACATAGGGTGCATTCGGGTGCAGACCCGTGCCATAGCCCATATCGGTCAGCTTCTCGCCGAGGCAGCAGCGGACGGCCAGATCGACCATCGGAACGCCCGTGACCTTGGAGATGTACGGAACGGTACGGGAGGAGCGGGGGTTGACCTCGATGACGTAGACCTTGCCGTTGGAGACAGCATACTGGACGTTCACCAGACCCGTCACGTGCAGCTCACGGGCAAAGCGGCCCGTGTAGTCGACCATCGTGTCAATCTCGGCCTGCGTCAAATGCTGTGCCGGATAGACGCAGATAGAGTCGCCGGAGTGAACGCCGGTGCGCTCGACCTGCTCCATGATGCCGGGGATGAGGAAGTTCTCGCCGTCGCAGATGGCGTCGACCTCGCACTCCGTACCCATGATGTACTTATCCAGCAGGACGGGGTGATCCATGTCGACGTGCTCGGTGATGACGCCCATATACTCGATGACGTCGGCCTTGGTGTAGGCGACGATCATGTTCTGACCGCCCAGAACGTAGGACGGACGCATCAGAACAGGCAGGCCAATTTCATCGGCTGCGGCCAGAGCCTCGTCCAGATTAAAGACGGTGCGGCCGGGTGCACGGGGGATCTTGCAGCGTTCCAGCAGCTCGTCGAAACGCTCACGGTCCTCGGCCTCGTCGATGGCATCCGCCGGGGTGCCGAGGATGGGCAGGCCAATTTCGTCCATGTGCTTCGCCAGCTTGATAGCAGTCTGACCGCCGAACTGGACCACGCAGGCGTCCGGCTTCTCGGTGGCGATGATGTTGTCGACGCTCTCCGGATTCAGCGGGTCAAAATACAGGCGGTCGCCGGTATCGAAGTCGGTGGAGACGGTCTCGGGGTTGTTGTTCACCAAGATGGCCTCACAGCCGTGCTTTTTCAGCGTCCAGACGCAGTGGACAGAGCAGTAGTCGAACTCGATGCCCTGACCGATACGGATCGGGCCAGAACCAAAGACCAGAACCTTCTTTTTCTTGGGTTCGCCCTTTTCCTCGGCCTTTGCGTTCTTCTCTGCGATAAACTCGGCGGCTTCGTTGTCGCCGTCGTAGGTCGAGTAGAAATACGGGGTGTTGGCGGAGAACTCAGCGGCGCAGGTATCGACCATTTTGAAGCCTGCACGGTAGTTCTCGACCGGGAGCTTCTCCACCTCAGCAAGGCGGCGGATGGTCTTATCTTGGAAGCCGTACTTCTTGGCCTCCTTGTACTGCTCCTCACTCAGGACGCCGTGGCACTTTGCCAGACCGTTTTCGAGGTCGGCGAGGTGCTGCATCTTGTCCAAGAACCACCAATCGATTTTCGTAATCTTGTAAATCGTCTCGTGGTCGATGCCGCGCTTGAGGGCTTCGTAGACGCAGAACACGCGCTCTGCATCCTGCACATACATGTGCTCGATGACTTCTTCATCGCTCAGCTCCTCGAAGGGCTTGTGGGTCAGGGTGTCCATACCCAGCTCGATGGAGGAAACGGCCTTCATCATGGCAGCCTCGAAGCTGTTGCCGATGCTCATGACCTCGCCCGTTGCCATCATCTGGGTGCCCAGAGACTTGTCCGCATAGACGAACTTGTCGAACGGCCACTTCGGGTACTTGACGACGATATAGTCCAGTGCCGGCTCGAAGCAGGCGCAGGTCTTGCCCGTGACGTCGTTGGTGATTTCATCCAGCGTATAGCCGATGGCAATTTTCGTTGCGACCTTTGCGATGGGATAGCCCGTCGCCTTGGAAGCCAGTGCGGAGGAGCGGGAAACACGGGGGTTGACCTCGATGACCGCATAGTCGAAGCTGTCCGGCTTGAGCGCGAACTGGCAGTTGCAGCCGCCCTCGATGCCCAGCTCGGTGATGATATCCAGCGCAGCGGTACGGAGCATCTGATACTCGTGGTCGGTCAAGGTCTGCGAAGGCGCAACGACCACCGAGTCGCCGGTATGGATGCCGACGGGGTCGAGGTTCTCCATGTTGCAGACGGTGATGACGTTGCCCTTGTGGTCGCGCATGACCTCGTACTCGATTTCTTTCCAGCCAGCGATGCACTTCTCGACGAGGATCTGATGGATGGGCGACAGGCGCAGGCCGTTCGTACCAATTTCAATCAGCTTTTCTTTCGTCTCGCAGATGCCGCCGCCCGTGCCGCCCATCGTGAAGGCGGGGCGGACAATGACCGGGTAGCCGATGCGGTCTGCACAGGCCAGAGCATCCTGCAGGGTCTCGACGACCTCCGAGGGGATGATGGGCTGATGCAGCTTCTCCATCGTCTCCTTGAACAGCTCGCGGTCCTCTGCACGGTCGATGGTCTCGGGCTTGCAGGCCAGCAGACGGATGCCGGTACGATCGAGGTAGCCGGAACGTGCCAGCTCCATGGACAGGTTCAGACCCATCTGACCGCCGAGGTTGGGCAGGACGGAGTCGGGCTTCTCGATATCCAGAATGCGCTCGACGACCTCGAGGGTCATCGGCTCAATGTAAACATGGTCGGCCACGTCCGGGTCGGTCATGATGGTCGCGGGGTTGGAGTTCAGCAGAACGGTCTCGATGCCCTCTGCTTTCAGGGCACGGCATGCCTGCGTGCCGGAGTAGTCAAATTCGGCTGCCTGACCGATGATGATCGGGCCAGAGCCAATGACCAGCACCTTTTTAATACTCGGGTCTTTGGGCATTTCAGCGAGCCTCCTTTGCTGCTTTGACGTTGTTCAGGAAGCGGTCGAAGAGGAATTCGGTGTCCTTCGAGCCGCCGTTTGCTTCGGGATGGAACTGAACGGTGAAGCAGTTCCACTTCTTGTACTTGATGCCTTCGCAAGTGCCGTCGTTGGCGTTCACCTGTGCGACCTCGCCCATCTCAGCGGGCAGCTCGTCGCCCACGACTGCATAGCCGTGGTTCTGGCTGGTGATGAAGGTGCGGCCGGACTCAAAGTCGGTGACGGGCTGGTTTGCGCCGCGGTGACCGTACTTGAGCTTCATGG
>CAVJGY010000092.1:0-5416 GCA_963648915.1 Acutalibacteraceae bacterium
GGCCTGACCCCCGACGAGGTGGATAAGAGCATCAGCGGCGATACCGCCAAGCTCTACCGGATGATCTGGAGCCGCTTCATGGCGAGCCAGATGGCTGACTGCCAGCAGGATACCGTGTCCGTAACGGTCTATGCGGGCAACTACCGCTTCAAGGCCAGCGGCTACACGGTCACCTTCGACGGCTTCACGGCTCTGTACGAGGAGGCCACCGACGAAAAGGAAAAGAAGGAGACCAGCCTGCCGCCGCTGGAACAGGGTCAGGTGCTCAAGCTCAAGGAGCTGAAGAGTGAGCAGAAGTTCACCCAGCCCCCCGCACGCTACACCGAAGCGACCCTCATCAAGGCACTGGAAGAGAACGGCATTGGCCGTCCGTCGACCTACGCGCCCATCATCACGACCATCATCGACCGCGGTTATGTCGAGCGGGAGCAGAAGAAGCTGAAGCCCACCCTGCTGGGTCGTGCTGTCGATGGCCTGATGCTCGAGCAGTTCCCCCACATCGTCGACGTGGATTTCTCCGCCGAGATGGAAAAGAACCTCGATAAGGTCGAGAGCGGCAAGGCCGACTGGCACAAGACCGTCGACGACTTCTACAAGGGCTTTGCGGCCAGCTTGGAACAGGCCGAGAAGAACATGGAGGGCAAGAAGGTCAAAGTCCCGGACGAGCCGTCCAGCGAGATCTGCGACCTCTGCGGCCGTCCGATGGTCATTAAAGTCGGCAAGTACGGCAAATTCCTCGCCTGCTCGGGCTTCCCGGAGTGCCGTGGTACGAAGCGTCTCGTTAAGGATACGGGCGGCATCTGCCCCAAGTGCGGCAAGGGTCGTATGCTCGAGCGCAAGAGTGCGAAGGGCCGCATCTACTACGGCTGTGAGCGGTATCCTGACTGTGATTTCATGACCTGGGACACCCCGGTCGCGACCAAGTGCGAGAAGTGCGGCTCGACCCTCTTCCGCAAAGGCTCGAAGCTGTATTGTGCAAAAGAGGGCTGTGATTTCGAGATGCCCGTGCCGAAGAAGGACTAAGACATAAAGAGGACATTAAATGGATTACAAGGTTACAGTTTTAGGTGCAGGTCTGGCGGGCTGTGAGGCCGCGCTCTGGCTGGCGGGAAAGGGGGTCAAGGTCGACCTCTACGAGCAGAAGCCGACCCACTTTTCTCCCGCCCACAAGAGCGAGGGCTTTGCAGAGCTGATCTGCTCCAACAGCCTCAAGGCGGAGCGTCTGGATTCGGCATCCGGTCTGTTGAAAGAGGAAATGCGCCGGATGGGAAGCCAGCTGCTCAACGCCGCCGAGGTCGCTCGTGTGGCCGCTGGCGGTGCGCTGGCCGTTGACCGCGACACCTTCAGTGCCGAGGTCACCCGGATGGTGGAGGCGTGCGAGAACATCACCGTCCACCGGGAGCAGGTGGAGCACATCGACGAGAGTGCCCCCATTCTGGTCGCGACCGGCCCGCTGACCGATGGCAAGCTGGCGGATGAAATTGGACAGCTGACCGGAGACGAGCGTCTGCATTTCTATGATGCCGTCGCCCCCATCGTCACCGCCGAAAGCCTCGACTATGACCGCGTGTTTGCGGCTTCTCGCTATGACCGGGGCGAGGCCGACTATCTGAACTGCCCCTTCAATAAGGCGGAGTATGAAGCGTTCCACGCCGCCCTTGCTTCGGCAGAGCGTGCACCGCTCCATGAGTTCGACAAGGGCGCGGAGCAGTCCGCCCAGCCCGACCCGGATGCACACGGCAAGAAGGCCGATACCGTGACCGTCTACGAGGGCTGTATGCCCATTGAAATCATGGCGGCACGCGGTGCAGATACCATGCGGTTCGGCCCGCTCCGCCCGGTGGGTCTGGTCGACCCCCGCACCGGACACCGCCCGTGGGCGAATGTCCAGCTCCGCGCCGAGAACAAGGAGCGGACGCTGTACAACATCGTCGGCTTCCAGACCAACCTCAAGTGGGGCGAGCAGAAGCGGGTCTTTTCGATGATCCCCGGCTTGGAGAACGCCGAATTCGTCCGGTACGGCGTCATGCACCGGAACACCTTCCTCGATGCACCCCGTGTGCTGAACGCCGGGCTGTATCTGAACGACCACCCGAATGTGTTCTTTGCCGGACAGATCACGGGCTTCGAGGGCTATATGGAAAGTGCGGCCTGCGGTCTGCTGGCGGCGCGAAACATCTACGCCCGCCTGACCGGAAAGCAGCTTCCGCCGCCGCCGAACGATACCATGTGCGGCGCACTCATTCAGTATTTGACAACGGAGAACAAGCATTTCCAGCCGATGGGCGCGAATATGGGAATCCTGCCTCCGCTGCCCGCCGAAAGCCGCCCGCGTGACAAGCGGCTTCGCTACATGGCTGTGGCCGAACGTGCCGTAGCCAGCTTCCAGCAATGGCTGGACGAAAACGAACTGTAAAAAGGAGACTGCGCTATGAAGATTATCGTGGATATGATGGGCGGCGACAATGCACCTTTGGCGGTGCTGGAGGGTGCAGCGGCAGCGGTCAAGGAATACGGCGTCCAGCTGGTCGGCGTGGGCGACGAGGCACTGGTGCGCAAGACGGCGGCAGAGCATAACATCCCGCTGGACGGCATCGAGCTGGTGAACTGTACCGAGGTCATCGAGATGTGCGACGAGCCTGCCCGTGCCATCCGCACCAAGAAAGATTCCTCCATCGTGGTGGGTCTGAACATGCTCAAGGAGGGCAAGGGCGACGCCTTTGTCTCGGCCGGTTCGACGGGTGCGCTCCATGTGGGTGCAAGCCTTATCGTCCGCACCCTGCGGGGCATCAAGCGTCCGGCTCTGGCAACGATGGTCCCGGCCAAGAAGCAGGCCTATCTGCTGCTGGACTGCGGCGCGAACGTCGAATGCCGTCCCGAGATGCTGGCCGCCTTCGCCGTCATGGGAAGCTGCTATGTCAACAAGGTCGAGGGCCGCACCTCGCCCTCGGTGGCACTGGCGAACAACGGCGCAGAAGAATCGAAGGGCACGCCGATGCTCAAAGAGGCTCATCAGCTGCTCAAGACGACGCCAGGTATCCGGTTCGTGGGCAACATCGAGCCGCGTGACGTGCCGAACGGCGAGGTCGACGTGGTGGTCTGCGACGGCTTCACGGGCAATGTCATCCTCAAGCTGACCGAGGGCGTTGCAAAGATGCTGCTGGGAATGCTGAAGGAGATGTTCCTGAAGAATCTCGGCGGCAAGCTGGCCTATCTTCTGCTCAAGAGCGGCGTGTCCGACCTCAAACACCAGATGGACAGCGAGGAGTACGGCGGCGCACCCTTCCTCGGCGCAAAGCAGCCGGTCATCAAGGCACATGGCTCGTCGAAGGCAAAGGGCATCAAGAACGCCATCCGTCAGGCAAAAGTTTGTGTTGAAAACGACCTGTGCGGTACGATGCAGACGGCTCTGGACGAGCTGAATGCAGCATCCGCGGAGTGAGAAGTCATTCAAAAGGGGAGCAAAACAATGAGTTATCAACTGGAAACCATTATTGGATATAAGTTCAAGAATCCGGAGCTGCTCCAGACGGCTCTGACCCACACCAGCTACGCCAACGAGAGCAAAGTCCCGGTCAAGCATAACGAGCGTCTGGAATTTCTGGGCGACAGCGTGCTGCAGATCGTCTCGGCGGATTATCTCTTCCACGCCTACGCAGACCGTCCTGAGGGCGACCTGACCCGCACCCGTGCAAGCCTTGTCAGCGAGGGTGCACTCTTCCAGTTCGCACAGGAGATCAACTTGGGCGAGTATCTGCGCCTTGGCCGTGGTGAGGAACGCTGCGGCGGCCGCAACCGTCCCAGTGTCGTCTCGGACGCGTTCGAGGCTGTCATTGCCGCCCTCTATCTGGACGGCGGCATGGAGGTCGCGAAGAACTTCATCCTGCCCTTCATCACCGAGGGCAAGCACGCCGAGGCCGACTACAAGACCCGCCTGCAGGAGATCGTGCAGCAGAACCCCGAGGAAAAGCTGAGCTATGTCGTGGAAGAAGAGTCCGGCCCGGATCACGACAAGCATTTCGTGGTGGCCGTCCGGTTCAACTCGGACAAGGTCGCACGGGGCGAGGGTCGGAGCAAGAAGCTCGCAGAGCAGCACGCCGCACGCGAGGCGTTGAAGCTGCTGGGCGTCATCAAGGAAAAGTAAGCCGATGGTTTTGAAAGAACTGGAGATCCAGGGGTTCAAGAGCTTTCCGGATAAAGTGAAGATTCGGTTCGACGAGGGCGTGACCGCCGTCGTCGGGCCGAACGGCTCGGGCAAGTCGAACCTGTCGGATGCGGTGCGCTGGGTGCTGGGCGAAACGAGCACCCGTCAGCTCCGCGCGGCGGGCAAGATGGAGGACGTCATCTTCGGCGGCACGCGCCGACGGGGTGCGATGGGCTTTGCGATGGTGCGCCTGACGCTGGACAACAGCCAGCACACCCTCGACCTTGACGCGGACGAAGCCGTCATTGGCCGCAAGTATTACCGTTCCGGCGAGAGCGAATACAGCATCAACGGTCAGGTCTGCCGCCTGAAGGATATCTATGAGCTGCTGCTGGATACGGGCATCGGCCGGGATGGTTATTCGGTCATCGGGCAGGGACGCATCGCGGAGATCGTCGCGGCCAAGAGCAGCGAACGCCGCGAGATTTTCGAGGAAGCCTGCGGCATCGCGAAGTACCGCTACCGCAAAAACGAGGCCGAACGCCGTCTGACGGCGGCGGCAGAGAACCTCGAGCGTCTGCGGGACATCCTCGGTGAGCTGGAAAGCCGGGTCGGACCTCTACGGCAGGAAAGCGAAAAGGCACAGCAGTTTTTGACCTTGAGCGACCAGCGGAGAACGCTGGAGATCACCCTCTGGACGGACGGCGTGCACCGCGCGCGGGAATCCGTTCGTCAGCAGGTGCGGGATTACGAGACGGCACAGGCGGACTACGAACGCTTTGACCGGCAGGCCAAAAACGCAGAAAAAGAGGCTGAGGAAATCCGGATGCAGGCGCAGAGATTGACGATCGCCGTCGAACGCCTGAATGGGGATATCCGCAGCATCACCGAACAGATCAGCGGCAGTGAAAGCCGTATCGCCGTTCTCGAGAACGACATCCAGCGCAACGAGGAAAGCGCGGAGGGTCTGCGGCAGGAAATTGCCGCAGGCGAACAGGACAGCACCGAAGCCGCCGCCGCGCTCGAACGGCATCGCGCCGTGGCACGCTCGATGGAGCGGGCAGGCCGTCAGCTGGCCGAGGAGATCGCGGCTCTGAGCGAGGAGCTTGTCCGGATGACGAGCGAGAACAATGCCAGCGGTGCGCGTCAGGATATCCTGCGCGGCGAGGTGGCCGCATTGAACGCCCAGCACACCGAAGCACAGGTGGCGCGGGCGTCGGCTGAAGCCGCCGGACAGTCGGCGCAGGAACGTCTGCCCGCACTGGAACAGAC
>CAVJGY010000093.1:0-5312 GCA_963648915.1 Acutalibacteraceae bacterium
GCCTTCCACAGGCGTTCACTCCAACGGCTTCTCGCTGGTGCGCAAGATTTTTGACATCGACGGCAACCCCGACGTCCTGAAAACTGCTCCCGCAGAGCTGGGCGGTAAGACGCTGGGCGAGGCTCTGCTTGCTCCCACCAAAATCTATGTCAAGCCCGTCCTCAAGGTTCTGGAAGAGGTCGACGTGCGCGGCATCTCCCACATCACTGGCGGCGGCTTCTACGAGAACATCCCGCGCAGCCTGAAGAAGGGCTGCTGTGCCCGCATCAACAAGGCAGACGTCCGCACCCCGGCTCTGTTCCAGCTGATGCAGAAAACGGGCAACATCTCCGAGCACGATATGTTCAACACCTTTAATATGGGCGTCGGCATGGTGCTGACCGTCCCCGCAGAGCAGGCAGACAAGGCTCTGGAAATTCTCCACGCAAACGGCGAGCCGGAGGCTTACCGTCTGGGCGTCATCGCAGAAGGCGAGGGTGTTGAGCTGTGCTGAACATTGCAGTCTTAGTTTCCGGCGGCGGCACGAATTTGCAGGCCTTGCTGGACAGTGAAGCACGGGGCGAGAACCCCAACGGAAAAATCACGCTGGTGGTGGCCTCGAAGCCCGGCGTCTACGCACTGGAACGCGCCGCAAAAGCAGGCGTGGAGGGCGTGGTCGTCCGCCGCAAGGACTACGAGAAGAGCGAAGATTTCGACGCTGCCCTGCTGAATGTGTTGAAAAGTCACAACATCGACCTCGTGGTTCTGGCAGGTTTCCTGTCGGTGCTTGGCCCGAGCGTCATCGAGGCCTATCCCCGCCGCATCCTGAATGTCCATCCGGCACTCATTCCGTCCTTCTGCGGCCCGGGCATGTACGGCCTGCGCCCCCATGAGGCGGCACTGGCACGGGGCTGCAAGGTGACGGGCGCGACCGTCCATTTTGTCAACGAAGAGTGCGACGGCGGGCCGATCTTGCTCCAGAAGGCCGTCGACATCCTGCCCGGCGATACGCCCGAGGTTTTGCAGAAGCGTGTCATGGAACAGGCCGAATGGAAGCTGCTGCCCAAGGCGGTCGCGATGATTTGTAATGGAGAGGTAGAATAAATGGAAAAGATCAACCTGAACGAGTATCTGGCTTCCAACGAGTACCCCGGCCGCGGCATTGCGGTCGCAAAAGCTCCCGATGGCCGTCAGATGTTTATCGGATATTTCATCATGGGCCGCAGTGAGAACAGCCGCAACCGCGTGTTCGACCCCGTGCCCGAGCGCGGCGGCATCTGCACCATTGCAGCCGACCCCGACAAGCTGGAAGACCCCAGCCTCATCATCTATAACCCGGTTCTGACCCTCGGCAAGACCCACATCGTTACCAACGGCGACCAGACCGACACCATCTATGACCTGATGAGTCAGGGTAAGAGCTTCGCCGACGCCCTCCGCACCCGCACCTTTGAGCCGGACGAGCCGAACTACACCCCCCGCATCTCGGCAGTCGTCTATGCCGATGGCAGCTATCAGATGAGCATCCTTAAGTCTGCCGACGGCAATGGTGAGAGCGTCCAGCGGTATTTCTTCGATTATCCCCAGCCCGTCGCAGGTGAGGGTCACTTCATCAGCACCTATAAGCACAACGGCAATCCCATCCCCAGCTTCGAGGGTGAGCCGCTCTGCTTTGCCTGCCCCCGCACCATCGGCGATTTCGCAACGGGTCTGTGGAGCAGCCTGAACATGGACAACAAGGTCAGCCTCTTTGCCCGGGTCATCGACCTCGAGACGGGCGAGAGCGGCGACATGATCTTCAACAAATACGATGCTGTGTGCAGCGACTTAGACGACCCCGAAGAGCCGGAGCTGCTGCCCGAGGAGCTGGAAGCTCTGAAAGCATTCGACGAGGAATAAGGAGGAAGCGGAATGAACGAACTGGCATTGAAGTACGGCTGCAACCCCAACCAGAAGCCCAGCCGCATTTATATGGAAGATGGCTCTGACCTGCCTGTGACCGTCCTGAACGGCAAGCCCGGCTACATCAATTTTCTGGACGCCCTCAACTCCATCCAGCTGGTGAAGGAGCTGAAAACGGCCTGCGGTCTGCCGGCAGCGGCTTCGTTCAAGCATGTTTCCCCGGCGGGTGCAGCACTGGGTCTGCCCCTGACCGATGTGGAGCGCAAAATGTACCACATCGCCCCGGATTTCGAGCTGTCCCCGCTGGCCTGTGCCTATGCACGCGCCCGCGGTGCGGACCGCATGTCCTCCTTCGGCGACTGGATCGCCCTGTCCGAGGTCTGCGACGTCCCGACTGCAAAGCTCATTCAGCACGAAGTTTCGGACGGTATCATTGCCCCGGGCTATGAGCCGGAAGCTCTGAAAATTCTTGCCAGCAAGAAGAAGGGTAACTACAACGTGGTCGCCATCGACCCCGACTATAAGCCCAACCCTGTGGAGCACAAGCAGGTCTACGGCATCACCTTCGAGCAGGGCCGCAACGAGCTTGCCATCAACGAAGAGACGATGCTGAACAACTTCGTCACCGAGAACAAGACCGTGACCGAGGAGCAGAAGCGTGACCTCATCATTGCCCTCATCACCCTGAAATACACCCAGTCCAATAGTGTCTGCTACACCTACCACGGCCAGACCATCGGTGTCGGTGCTGGCCAGCAGAGCCGCATCCACTGTACCCGTCTGGCGGGCCAGAAGGCCGACAACTGGCAGCTCCGCCACATGGACAAGGTGCTGAACCTGCCCTTCCGTGACGATGTGGCAAAGCCCAACCGGGACAACGCCATTGATGTTTACATCGGCGACACCCCGGAGGACGTCATTGGTGATGATGTCTGGGCGGAGACCTTCACCGAGCAGCCCGCCCCCCTGACCGCTGAGGAAAAGAAAGCCTACCTGAGCGGCATCACGGGCGTCTGCCTCGGCTCGGATGCGTTCTTCCCCTTCGGCGACAACATTGAGCGTGCCCGCCGTTCCGGTGTGACTGCCATCGTTCAGCCCGGCGGCTCGATCCGCGACCAGCAGGTCATCGACACCTGCAACAAGTACGGGATCGCGATGGCGTTCTGTGGCATCCGTCTGTTCCATCACTGATATGATAGTATGACGCGGCGGAAGTTTCTCCGAGGACCGTCCGCTGGGGTGGGACCCTGTTGCCGAAGGCAATAGGGCGGGCGATGGAATGGCCCGATTCGTGTCCGAGGAGAAAGCTTCCGTTGCGTCGATCCATAGAGAAGGTGTAAACATGAGCAAGAAAATCTTAGTCGTTGGCGGCGGCGGCCGCGAACATGCCATCATCAAGGCACTGAAAAAAAGCCCGGACTGCGGCAAAATCTGGTGCGCACCCGGCAACGGCGGCATCAGCTATGACGCCCATTGCGTGAACATCAAGGCCACCGATGTGGAAACAATGGTCGGTTTTGCCGAGACGGAAAAGTTTGATTATGTCGTCGTCGCACAGGACGACCCGCTGGCACTGGGCATGGTCGACGCACTGGCAAAGGTCGGCATCCCGGCCTTTGGCCCGGACAAAGCCGCTGCCCGCATCGAGGCCTCCAAGGTCTTTTCCAAGGACCTGATGAAAAAATACGGCATCCCGACCGCAAAGTATGAGACCTTCGACGACCCCGCCAAGGTCATGGACTATATCCGCTCCGAGAATAAGTACCCGGTCGTCATCAAGGCCGACGGTCTGGCACTGGGCAAGGGCGTTCTCATCTGCGAGGACGAGCAGCAGGCTGCGGACGGCGTGAAGGAAATCATGCTGGACAAGAAGTTCGGCGCGTCCGGCAACCATGTCGTCGTCGAGGAGTTCCTGACTGGCCCGGAGGTCAGCGTTCTGAGCTTCACCGATGGCAAGGTCGTCAAGCCGATGGTCTCCTCGATGGATCACAAGCGTGCCAATGACCACGACACCGGCCTGAACACGGGCGGTATGGGTACGGTCGCACCCAACCCCTACTACACGCCCGAAATCGCCGCCGAGTGCATGGAGAAAATCTTCCTGCCGACCATCCACGCGATGAACGCCGAGGGCTGCCCCTTCAAGGGCTGCCTCTATTTCGGCCTGATGCTGACCCCGGACGGCCCGAAGGTCATCGAGTACAACTGCCGCTTCGGTGACCCCGAGACGCAGGTGGTGCTGCCCCTGCTGGAAAGCGACCTGCTCAAGGTCATGACCGCTTGCACCGAGGGCACACTGGCCGACACCGAGGTCAAGTTCTCGGACGGTGCAGCTGCCTGTGTCATTCTGGCATCCGGCGGCTACCCGGTCAGCTATGAAAAGGGCAAACCCATCTCGGGTCTGGTCGACGGCCAGCTGCCCGACGAGCCGGACATCACGGTCTACCACTCCGGCACGGCCATCACCGAGGACGGCCAGCTTGTGACCGCAGGCGGCCGTGTGCTGGGCGTGACGGCAACTGCTCCCGCTCTGCCCGGTGCGCTGACGAAGGCCTACGCCGCCGCTGAGAAGATCCACTTCGAGAAGCTGCACAAGAGAAGCGATATCGGTTTGAGAGCACTCAAGGCGATTGCAGAAAAGGGGTAACGCGCTTGCCCTCTCAGGCACTCCGTGCCAGCTCTCCCAAGGGGAGAGCCAAGCCTCCCACTTTGGGGGAGGTGGCATCCCGTAGGGATGACGGAGAGGGCGAGGCCGCTAAATTAAACGATAAAATAACAGGAGGGTCTTTCCCTATGGTATATCGTATTTATGTTGAAAAGAAGCCCGGCTTTGACGTCGAGGCCGAGGGTCTGCGCAGTGAGCTGGTCTCTCTGCTGGGCATCAAGGAGCTGGCAGGTCTGCGCCTGCTGAACCGCTACGATGTCGAGGGCATCGACGAAACACTCTTCAACCAGTGCATCAACACCGTGTTCAGTGAGCCGCCCGTCGACCGCACCTACAGCGAGCTGCCCGCCACCGACGGTGTGTCCTTCGCTGTCGAGTATCTGCCCGGCCAGTTCGACCAGCGTGCCGACTCTGCCGCCGAGTGCATCCAGCTTATCAGTCAGGGCGAGCGTCCGTTGGTGCGCTCTGCCCGCGTCTACCTGCTGGAGGGCAAGCTGACCGACGAGCAGGTGGCCGAGATCAAGAAATACGTCATCAACCCGGTCGAGGCACGCGAGGCTTCGCTGGAGACCAAGACGACCCTGAAAATGGAATACGCCGTCCCCACTGCTGTGGCTGTGCTGGACGGCTTCAACGAGCTGGACGAGGCCGGCTTGGAGAAGTTCATCGCCGACAAGGGTCTGGCGATGGACTTGGGCGACATCAAGTTCTGTCAGGAGTATTTCCGCTCTGAGCAGCGTGACCCGACCATCACCGAGATCAAGAT
>CAVJGY010000094.1:0-5299 GCA_963648915.1 Acutalibacteraceae bacterium
GCCGCGTTCAGGATGCCCGCCGCCATGTTATACACGACGCTGAACAGGACACCGCCAAAGTAGATCTTCATATAGGTAACAGCATCGCCCAGAACCTCGTCGGGGGTGTTCATCCAGACCAACAGGTTCTTGCTGAACAGGATGCCGCCGATCGTCAGCAGAACACCCAAAATCACAGCAATCGCCAGTGAGGTGTGAATGGCGTCCTGTGCATCCTTGCGGTCCTTCGCGCCCAGATATTGCGCCACGACCACGCCCGCACCGACTGCGATGCCCTGACTGAAGCCAATGAGCAGATAAATCGGCGACCCGCTCGAGCCGACCGCCGCCAGCGCGTTACTGCCCAGAAAGTTGCCGACGATGATAGAGTCGGCGGTGTTGTAAAGCTGTTGAAGCAGATTTCCCAGGATCAGCGGCACGGAGAACAGCAGGATATTTTTCCAAATGCTGCCCTCGGTCATCAGCCGGGTCTTCTTCTGTTCCGGTTCTACTACCGTTTGCGCCATAATTTCTCTCCTTTTCTCGTTCATTTCCCACGCTTGCTGCCGCTCGGCAGCAGTTTTTCGACACTTCGCACAAAATTTGTGCCGTAACTTTAACGATACATCCAAGCGGGAAAATTGTCAAGATTTTCGTCACCGTCCCGGAGTTTTGGGCGGCTTTGCGGGAATCTCTTGCAATTCCCGCAGGGATTGGATACAATATAAAAGAAACAAAAACATTTTAGGAGGCAGCATGGAACGGATCGGCATCCAGAAGAAGAACGGCGGAGTGGTCGAAGCACTCCAACAGGCGATCCTGTCCGGGCAGATCCCCGCCGGGACAGAGATGACCCAGAACGAGCTGGCCGAGAGCCTTGGCGTTTCCCGAATGCCCGTCCGGGAGGCCTTGATGATTTTGGAATATCAGGGGCTTATTCTCCGCCTGCCCAACAACCATGTGCAGGCCGCTGACTTGACCGAGGACTATCTGCGTCAGGTGTTGGCACTGGGCGCACAGCTGGAACGGCAGGCCATCCAGTTTTTCCCGCCGGACGCGACCCTCTCCGGCAGCGAGATGCTGCAGCACCGCACCCTCTGCAAGGCCCTGCCCTACGAACTGCAGCGGAAGCTTCTGGAAAGCATCCTCGAGACCTATGTTGCCTTTGCCGTCCGCTCCCGCACTGAACCTGTGACCGACCGTCTGCCCCTGCTGCTGGCACTGACCCGCAGCGGGTCGCCCGAGGTTCATGCCGAGTGGCAGCGGTACGAATCCGACCTGTTACACGTTATTTTATCCGTGAGGAATCATCATGCTGGGACTGAAACCAATTAAGCTACTGCCCGCCCGGGAGCGGGTCGCCTCGGCTCTGCGCAAGGCCATCATCTCGAAAAGCATCCCCGAAGGCTCTGTCCTGACCCTCGAAAACACCGCACAGGAGCTTGGAGTGTCCATCACCCCGGTGCGCGAGGCGTTCCAGATTCTCGCCCGGGACGGCCTGCTGGAATTGAAACAGAACCGCGGTGCTGTCGTGCTGGGCGTGACCGAAAAGACCATCCGGGAGCACTATCAGCTCCGTGCCGCCCTCGAGGGTGCGGCCTGTATGCTCTGCTGTCAGAACAACGCCGACCTCTCCAAGATCAAGAACTGCGTCGACTCCGCCGAGGAATCCCTTTCCCACGGACAGACCAGCAATTATGCCGACTTCAACCAGTCCTTCCATTTTGAAATTTGGGAGGCCTCCGGCAACGAAAAGATGCAGAAATTGCTCAGTGAACTGTGGAACGGCCTGTCCATCGGCGTCGAGATGAGCGAGCTGGACTACGCCCTCAACTCTCAGCGGGAGCACAAGGCCATCTATCTTGCCTTGGAGCACCGGGACGCCCTCGCCGCCCGTACTGAGATGGAAAAACATATCCTCCGCAGTATGGAGGACGCGCTGACATATTACTTATAATAAATACTATCGCTTTCCAACTGCTCCTCCCGAAACAGCTTTCTCTGGGTGTTGACAAGTTATAAACGGGTCGAGTATAATAAAATCGCAGTCAAGGGCTTCACATTGAACTTGACAGTCATAGATGTAAAAATAGGCGAACGCCCTCCCACACAGCCGAAAGGCGAGAAGGAGAGCGTCCATCTTTTACTCCCTTTCGGCAAGTCTGTCGAGAGGAGTGAAGTGTAATGATTTTTGATTATATCATTTCGATTGCAGGACTTGTTCTGCAATTCGCTGGTGTCGTCATTTCAGGGGTGACCTTGTACATTACGATTCATCACGGCAACCGCCGCGATAAGTAAAAGAGCCGCCTATTAGCCGTAGGCGACTCTTCATGTTTGGGATTAAAACCGACCAGATTTTGATTCCATAGTGTCGTTGTTAACCGAGGGCTTCGTCTATTGAAGCCTTTGGCTGTTTTTATTATACTCATTTTTAATTTACATGTCAATCATACTATCCATCAGCAAATATCGCCTTTCAAATTGCTCCTATTTTTTAAAGAGATCAGCGCAAAAGCCGCCCTCTCTGTCACGTTCTGCGTGTCCGGGAGGGCGGTGTTGTATCCTTCTGTCTGTCAGGCTTGCACAAAAATCGGTGTAAAAAACATACAAGGCGACAAAGCTCGAAAAAAGGGGTTGACAATTGCGGAGGAATCGTGTATTCTCATGTCGTCAAGTGGATACATTATCATCAATCAAATATAAATCAATCAAATAAAGTTCTCTGTCCTCCCCTTCCAAAGCTCCGGCAGCATCTCCGGTTTCCGGTCTGTTTCCCAGAGTGAGAGGGGCATCCGACAGAGAAACACCGTGCAATGTGGCACGGCTGGGGAGTTCCGTAAGACTGACGTCAACTTACGTCAGAAAATGGATACATTATCATTCATCATCAAAAGGAGGAACCCCCAGTATGAGTCCATCCACTATCACCCTGCTTTTTCTTCTCTTCGCGGTCGTTATGTTCGTGCTCGAGAAGATCCCCCTCGGTGTCACATCCATGATCGTCTGTATCGGTCTGGTCGTGACCGGAGTGCTGGACGTCAAGACCGCGTTTGCGGGCTTCATCGACAGCAACGTCATCCTCTTCGTCGCTATGTTCATTGTCGGCGGTGCTCTGTTTGAAACGGGCATGGCAAACAAGATCGGCGGCATCGTCACCCATTTCGCCAAATCCGAGCGCAGTCTCATCATTGCTATCATGGTCATTGTCGGCTTTATGAGCGGCGTTCTCTCCAACACAGGCAC
This sequence comes from Acutalibacteraceae bacterium, assembly GCA_963648915.1. Lineage (GTDB taxonomy): Bacteria > Bacillota > Clostridia > Oscillospirales > Ruminococcaceae > Faecalibacterium. The sequence continues at coordinate 3,226 of CAVJGY010000094.1, forward strand.
GGCCGCCGTCCTCATCCCCGTTGTCATCGGCATCGCGGCCAAATCCGGCTACTCCCGCTCCAAGCTGCTGATGCCGTTGGTTTTTGCTGCGGCGATGGGTGGCAACCTCTCCCTCATCGGTGCTCCGGGCAACCTCATCGCCCAGAGCGCGCTGAACGAGATCGGCCTGTCCTTCGGCTTCTTCGAGTATGCCATCGTCGGCCTGCCCATCCTCATCGTGGGCATCCTCTTCTACGCCACCATCGGTGAGAAGCTGCTACCTACCCACGAGGTCAAAGACGACGGCGCATTCAGCACCGAACAAGATTTTTCCAACGTCCCTAAGTGGAAACAGGTGCTCTCCCTCGTCATCCTCATTCTCACCCTGCTGGGTATGATCTTTGAAGACAAGATCGGCATTAAGCTCTGCATCACGGGCGGCATCGGTGCTTTGGCACTGATCCTCACGGGCGTCATCTCTGAAAAGGACGCGCTCAAGTCCATTGACCTGAAAACCATCTTCCTCTTCGGCGGCACGCTGTCTCTGGCATCCGCTCTGGACAAGACGGGCGCAGGTGCAGAGATCGCAAACCTCGTCATCGGTGCACTGGGCGAGAACCCTTCGCCCTATATCCTGACTTTCGTGGTGTTCATTCTCTGCTGTGTTATGACGAATTTCATGTCCAACACAGCCACCACCGCCCTGATGGTTCCCATCTGTCTGAGCATCGCACAGGGTATGGGTGCTGACCCCCGCGCCGTCCTGATGGCCTGCGTCATCGGTGGTTCATGTGCTTATGCGACGCCTATCGGTATGCCTGCCAACACGATGGTCGTTTCCGCTGGCGGCTACACCTTCAAGGACTACGCGAAGGCTGGCTTACCCCTCATCGTGATCGCGACCGTCGTGAGCATGGTGATCCTTCCCATCGCATTTCCGTTCTTCCCGCAGTGAGCGGCTGAGAACCGAAAGATAGATCGCAAACTCAAAAGTACCAACTTTTTTGAAATCTTTAAGGAGGCAATGGAATGAACAAGCAAGAACAGGTGCAGCAGATGACGACCTATATGGCGAACTTCGTTTCCCATATCGCAAAAGTGCTGCCGGACGACATCATCGCCAAGCTCGACGAGCTGGGCGAGCAGGAGGACGCTCCCCTGTCCAAGGTCATTTACGAGACCATGAAGCGCAACCAGAAATTGGCAAAGGAGCTGAACCGCCCCAGCTGTCAGGACACGGGCGTGCTTCAGTTCTGGGTAAAGTGCGGCGTCGACTTTCCCCTCATCGGTGAGCTGGAGCCGCTGCTGAAGGAAGCCGTGGTCAAGGCCACCTTTGAAGCACCCCTCCGCCACAACAGTGTCGAGACCTTCGACGAGTTCAACACCGGCCGCAATGTCGGCAAGGGCACTCCGACCGTCTGGTGGGATATCGTTCCCAACAGCGATAAGTGCGAGATTTACGCATACATGGCAGGCGGCGGATGCACCCTGCCGGGTAAGGCCATGGTCCTGATGCCCGGTGCAGGCTATGAGGGCGTCACCAAATTCGTCATGGACGTCATGACGAGCTACGGCATCAACGCATGTCCTCCGCTGCTGGTGGGCGTCGGCGTTGCGACCTCGGTCGAGACCGCTGCTCTCCTGTCCAAGAAGGCTCTGATGCGTCCTCTGGGCAGCCACAACGAGAACGAGCGCGCAGCAACCATGGAGAAACTGCTCGAAGACGGCATCAACTCCATCGGCCTTGGCCCTCAGGGTATGGGCGGCAAGTACTCCGTCATGGGTGTTCACATCGAAAACACCGCCCGTCACCCCTCGGCCATCGGCGTCGCGGTGAACGTCGGCTGCTGGTCTCACCGCCGCGGCCACATCATTTTCGATAAAGACCTGAACTACACCATTGATACTCATTCGGGGGTGACTTTGTAATGCTGACCATCAAGGACGGAAAGAAGATCCTTACCACGCCGGTCTCCGCAGAGGACCTGAAGGACATCCACATCGGGGACATCATTTATCTGAACGGCAGCCTGACCACCTGCCGCGACGTGGCACACCGCCGCCTCGTGGAGGAGGGCCGCCCACTGCCTGTGGA